>JAFMRN010000194.1 GCA_017354065.1 Solirubrobacterales bacterium | reverse complement strand
AGGACCCGACGGAGGCGGCACCGGCCGACGGCCGCCAACAGCAACAGACCCTGCGGCGCCTGCGCCAGCTCGCCGCCGAGCCGGTCAAGGGCGCGGGACCGCTGCGGGCGGTGCGGACGCTCGGCAGCAACGCGCACCTGTTGAGCGGGATGGTCCGTGCCAACCGGCCGTGGCGGCTCGCCACCGGCCTGTATCGCTCGATGGTCGCGGCGCTCGCGTTCGTCTGCTTCGCCGTGCTGGGTCAGGGCATCTGGCAGCTGGCGGTGACGATGGGTGCGATCCGCCTCGGGATCGCCAGCGTCGCCAGCATGGGCGTGATGATCGTCGCGATCATCTGGGTCCACAGCCTGTGGGAGCGCGGCCACACCTCCAAGGCCCGTGAGCAGGCGCTGTTGTTCAACGCCGTCACCGTCAGCACGCTCTTGATCGGCGTCGCGACCCTGTACATCGCCGTGATGATCGCCGCCTTCCTGATCGGTGAGCTGGTGATCCCCGCCCGCGTGCTCGGCGGGGTCCTGCACCGCAACGCCGGGATCGTCCAGTACATCGAGCTGGCCTGGCTGATCGCTTCGCTGGCGACCGTGGGCGGCGCTCTGGGGTCCGCGGTCGAGTCAGAGACCGCGATTCGTGAGGCTACGTATCCGTTTGCGACTGGCGAGTAGTGCCCGAGCGAACGGGTTGGGCGGCTTTCCGGCTTTGGCGATCCGCTTGGACAGCGCCCGTCGGGCGGCGCGCTGGTCGTCGCCGTACTGAACCAGGCGATTGAAGATGAACACGCGGTAGCCGGCCTCAGTGGAGGACATGCAGTCCTTCGTCAGATCGTTTGATGAGGCGAGGGAGAGCGAGCGCCGGAAGGAGCGTGCCAGCCAGAGGCAGTACTCAAGTGTTTCCTGTTCCCGCTCCGTGATCTCAAACGCTCGCCGCGTGACCCGGAGCTCGAAACGCGCCGCGTCACGAATCAGGTCGTGGACGTCATCTCGGGCGTCGTCAGACAGCTCGCCCAGCTCCTGCACGCAAGTGGCGATCAGGGCGTCTCTGACGACGGTCCACTCCGCGAGCAGGTGGGTCATCGCAGCGGTCGTCTTGAGGCGCCTTTGCTTCTCAGGCTCGCGCAGCCGGTGCGCGTCTGCCTGAGAACCGCCTGACGAGGCCAGGGCCGAGGCGCCGCTGTGCTCGAGCTCTCCTGCCACCTCCTCACTGGTCAGAGCGAGGTCATAGTCCTCGGGATCACCCGAGGCGACGAGGAGCATCGACGCCTCCACCAGGGAGTAAAGGTTCAAGTCGTTAGCGGCCAGGAACTGATCCCCGAACCGCTCGTTGCCGTCGACCTCGGCTTCCCTGCGCCACTGCTGCGCCATCTTCTCGACCCGAGTCAACGCCTGGGCCGGGTCGGCTTCGGTCAGCTGGGCGTTGTAGTCGCTGGCGCCCTCTGTCAGCGTGACCAGAAGTTTTGCCCTGGCTCGGCTGAGCCGGTTGAGCTGCGTCTCGTCGAGTGGCGGGCTGTGACGCCGGCGCCATGCCGCGCGGCGCCGCCCGAACATACGTCGAGCGCTCCATCCGAGGGCCCAGGCCCACCGCAGAGCGACCCAAGCGAGCATCAGCCACACCAGAACGGCGACGAGCTGCATCAGCCAGCTCCGGGAGTCTTCATCTGTCGGACGTGAGGTTGTTAATCGCGATTCGCTGGCGCAGCTCGGCTCCGGCTTCCTCGCGGGACTTGCCCTCCATCAGGCGGGTTGCGACGAAGAACCTAGTCGCCAGTTCGTCATAGGAAGCCGCCAACGCGCGGCGTTCCGGCACTATCGCGGTTGCCAGCACCAAACTGCGGCGAATGGTTCGTACCGCCGCCAGTCCAGGGTATAGGGCCTCCCAATCGGCAAGCGTAAGATCCGCGGCGGCAGCCTCTGCTGCCTGCTCGGCGAGCGCAAACTGGCGCAGCACTTCACACGCCGACTCGGGAGTCACCTCTGGCACTCCTCCCGGCGACTCCTCGAACAGCGTCAGGCCAATGTCAGCAGCGGATACCAGGTCGATCCAGACCTTTTCGAGCAAGCCGCGCTTACTTCGGCGCTCACGGTGCCGCGGCGGCACCTCGGGCAAATCCGGGTCGTCGTACTCCATGCAGGGACCGAATATCCGGAGTCCGTCGGTGGTCTGTTTTTCCCACTGAAGAGCCAGCTGCAGCTCGCGGTCATCAGGGGAGAAAGCAAGGGCCAGGGAGTGCTCAAACGCGGCGTACAGGTCAGCGGCGTCGTAGCCGACCAGGTCATCCACGTGCTGATCAAACCGGGTCATCTCCGCCTCTTCGCGCCAGACCACGGCCAACCGTTCCAACTGCTCCCATGTCGCTTCTCCGTCCCCCGCGCACATCAGGTCTTGATAGGCGTTGTTCACTTCCACGAGCGCCCCGAACAGCGCTTCCTGTGCATCCCTGACACGCTGCAACTGCGGGTCTTGTTCACCGTCATCCATGCGTATCGCTCCGTGGCATCCGCTCCCTCGGTTCGGCTGCTTCCTGTCAGGGAGGCCTGCCCAGCGCCTGACAGCAAACTGCTTCTACTCAGCTGGCTGCTGGGCCACCTCATATAGCTGCTCGATGGTCGCCCAGAACTCTTCTTGCTCATGTGGTTCGGAGCCGACGATGCGCGCCTTAAGACGTTCGATCTTCGGATCGTCGATGATCTTGTCAACGAGATCTGACTCAAGCACGGCAGCATCCTTAACCGGGACTTGATCCGGGCGGTCAGCAAGAAGCACGAGATTCATGTAAAGAACCTCAAGGGTGTCGATCGTGCGAATCAGGTCGTCGTCGAAGATGTCTATCGATCCGGCGATGAGATCCAGCCTGCGCCAGGCTGGCTGCACCACAATGGCGATGTCAACAGCTGCTTTCAACGCTTGTGATGTCGTTTCGTCAGTCGGGGTTCCATCTAGAACCGCCGCATACAGTCTCTGGTAGGTCCGCTGATGCGCGAACAACAACGTGATCACGTTCGCTACCAGCTGCATCAGCGTCTCTGCCGCCTCTGCCATTTCCTCGCCGTACTCCTTCCTTGCCGCTAGCGCGGTTTCCGGCGTGTATGGCAAGCCCTTCTTGAGCAAGAACGCTCTGAACGGCGTGATGCCACCCGGAGCATCAACCCTGGTTAGCTCCGGCTCCGGATCTACGTTCAAGTCGGGTACATACGCGGAGTCAGGAACCCCCGATGCATCGGGCCGGTCGAGCCGTGAAACCCACTCGCGCGCGCCAAACTTGTCGATTAGCCCGTCAAGCTCTTCTGCGGACGGAACTGCGAGAGAAACCACCTCCCGCTCTGCCTGCGCGGCGAACCCGTAGCTGAGCACCCGAAGGACGATTATCGCCCCGGCCGGGGATTCTCTCTCTGGGACCCTGTCCAGTAGAGACGCTTGGGGATCCTGAATCTCGATATAGCTGCGCAACAGCACCTTTGCGATCGCGGCCGCACGCTTTAGCGCCTCGGGCCCGTGAGCGCCGGGAGGATCCACAGATCGCTTCTCGCTCAGTGCGCGGCATGCCCAAAGATTGGCCCGCACATGGAAGTAGATGTCCGCCAAGAGCGCACCGTCCTCGGGAGACAACACTGGCTCTCGGTTTTTTCTTCGCAGCCTCATCGCGCGATCCGCGGCTCGCATCCGCCGCGACCACTATTGCGTTTGAACCGGCGGGTTGTCACGCGCTCCGCCCATTGCCGTTCCGTACTCCAACAAGACGCCACGGGTTCTCATCGTCGTGGGTGAGCACGAACTTCCAGGCTTCAGTGAAGTCACTCGCGCGCTCCTTGCTGCCCTCCAGGACCTCAGCGCTAGCGCGATCCTCGATGTAACGCCGGCCGCGGATCCGCACCTCGACGCCCATCGCCGGCGGGGTCACATCGGCATCAAGATCAACGATCTGAATCCGCTTCACCTCGGGTCCGCGGACAACCAGCCGTGTGCGTTTGGTCGGGTACAGCAACCGGTTGACCGCATCACGCGTTGCCAGTTGCGCGAGTCCGTCGGCGCTCCCATCAATCGCCTCAGCCCATGCTCTGACAGCACGCTGCGCAGCCACCTGAAGCACGTCTGGAGCGAAGCGCGAGTCGGCGAGACTTAGCTCCTCGGCTGCGAGCTGCGCGTCCTCATCAAACGACGCGTCAACAAGCTCCGCCAGATCACCGCCCTTGTCAGCTACCGCTCCTTCAACCACCGCCTCCTCGTGCAACGCCGGCTCAGCCGGATACGGGCCGACGACGATCTCATCTGTCAAAGCGTGGAGACCCTCAGCGCCCTGCTCAATCGACCCGAGGATCCAGCTATCGCCACTGCGAACCAGCGTCCAGTACTCCCGCAGTTTCCGTTTCTCTGAGGCAGCGTCCCGAGCCCGCTCGCGTCCCTTGGGGGTCTCCAGGTAGTCAACTAGTTCAGCGTCGACCCGAACGACCACGCGCCGTTTCCGCGGATCGGGGTCATTACGTAAGCCGACATAAGCGACCCGGGGTTCCGCGCGGATAAGTACGCGGTTGTGTTTGCCCTCAACCTTGAGCCGGTTGAGCCGCTGCTTCCACTCGTTCAGCAGGTCGATGGCTACCAGTTTGCGCAGCTCCGCGTGGTCACCAAGATCCCATGCCTCCTGAATATCGCGGAACAACTGCCTCGCCTCCGCTTTCACGCGGTCGACGGCGAACTCCGGCCGTTCCTCCTCCAGCTCCAATGCGGCAAGCGCGACCTGGCGCTCCCGCCGGTCCACTCTTCGCCGCAGACCGGGCCCACGTTGTCGCAACCCTCGCCACCAGCCTGCGAACCCCCACCGCCGCGCGATCAACGAGACGACGACCATCAGCACCAGAATGATCACGATCGTGATGATCGCCAGCCGCATGTCGCCGCTGTTCGCATGACCCATCCCGCCACCCGAACCGGGCGCACCCCCGAACCCGCCACCACCGCCGAACCCGCCACCCCCTCCAAAGCTGGCGGTGCCACCTCCGGCCGCCGCCTGGGCCGTCGGCACGGACAAGGTCAGCCAGACCGTGGCGCAGGCGAGCAGCAGCGCGCACAGGTGCGCGGACCGGACAAGATGGGCCGAGACCCTCTGCTTGAGCACTTAGGGC
>JAFMRN010000399.1 GCA_017354065.1 Solirubrobacterales bacterium | reverse complement strand
TGGGCCGCGGACACTGACAGGCCGGTCCGGCGGGCCAGCTCGGTGTAGCTCATCCGGCCGTCCTGGCACAATAGCGAGACGATCTGGCGGTCGATCTGTTCCACTCCGTCACGGTAACGCCAGCGGCTGAAGATAACGCGGGTCACGGCCACGTCTCGGCGTTTACGCTCCTGTAACAGACCCCACCGGTGTCTTAACGGCGTTCACGATCACGGAATACGCTGCCGTAACAAGCTTGTGCCGGTAGAGGTACGCGGCTGCAGGCGCTGGCCCACGAGATGACGGAGCACAGCGATGGCACAGATTGTCCTTGAGCAGGTCGACAAGGTCTACCTCGGCGGCGTCCCGGCGATCGAGGGGCTCAGCCTTGACATCAACGACGGCGAGTTCATGGTGCTGGTCGGGCCGTCAGGCTGCGGAAAGACCACCGCGCTGCGCATGATCGCGGGGCTGGAGGACATCACCGCCGGAACGATCCGGATCGGCGACCGGGTGGTGAATGACCTGCCGCCCAAGGACCGTGACATCGCGATGGTGTTCCAGAACTACGCGCTGTACCCGCACATGACCGTTGAGCAGAACCTTGCCTTCGGGCTCCAGCTGCGCAAGACGCCCAAGGAGGAGATCAAGCGCCGGGTGCTGGAGGCCGCCAACATGCTCGGCCTGGAGCAGCTGCTCAAGCGCAAGCCGGCCGCGCTTTCCGGCGGGCAGCGGCAGCGCGTCGCGATGGGACGCGCCATCGTGCGCGAGCCACAGGCGTTCCTGATGGACGAGCCGCTGTCCAACCTGGACGCCAAGCTCCGGGTGTCGATGCGCGCCTCGCTCAGCCAGCTGCACCAGCGGCTCGGCGTCACCACGGTGTACGTCACCCACGACCAGATCGAGGCGATGACCCTCGGGCACCGGGTGTGCGTGCTGCGCGACGGGAAGCTCCAGCAGGTGGACACGCCGCAGAACCTGTTCGACAATCCGGCGAACCTGTTCGTGGCCGGCTTCATCGGCTCCCCCGCGATGAACTTCGCGACGGCCGAACTCGTGCGCGACGACGGCCCGGCCGTCACCTTCGCCGGGTTCAAGCTGCCCGTCCCGGCGGAGGTGATCAGCTCGCGGCGCGGCCTGGACGGCTTCTTCGGCCGCGAAGTGATCCTCGGCATCCGGCCGTCGGACTTCGAGGACGCCAGGCTGGGCGACGGCAAGTGGGCGCGCCTCCCGGTGACGGCCGACGTCACCGAGGAACTCGGCAGCGAGATCCACGTGATCTTCACCATCGACGCGCCGCCGGTCGAGCAGGCGGCGAGCGCGCAGGCGGCCGCGGTGGACGAGAGCGCGCAGGACGTTGCGATCCCGCTGACGGGCGGCAAGTCGCAGTGGACCGCGCGGGTGAACGCGCGCAGTGGAGTCCGTCCCCAGCAGCAGATCGAGCTCGGCGTGGACACGACCAACCTGCAATTCTTCGATCCGGCGACCGGCCTGTCCATCGGCCACAAAAACGCCCCCGCCACCGCGGCGGCGTAAGCCAGGCTGATGCCACTTCCATGGTCGATGCGTCCTCACAGTTCACCGCGAGGAAGTTAAGGTCCGGGCTGCGGGCTTCGGCCAGCAGGTCCGCCCGCCAGCGACCGTCACCGTCCCTCGTTTGCGGTCTGTTCTGGCACGTGTCTGGCGCGGTGCGCTGGCCTCATTCTCGGGGGACCTACCGC
>JAFMRN010000038.1:4796-12399 GCA_017354065.1 Solirubrobacterales bacterium | reverse complement strand
GGTCTTGGCGGCGGCCTGGGGTGCCACGCGCGGCTGGGGCGCGGGCGCCGCCGCTGACCGGTTTGTGGCGACGGACTGATTCGCCTTTGCGCGACGCGCTTTGCGTGAGCGTCGTTTCTTGCCCTGTGATGCCATCTGTGGCCCAGTATCCACGATCGCGTGTGATCAGTCCGACAGTGCAACGCATACATCGCAGACAAATGGCGTTACCCTCGCACCATGAGCGCGCAGCGACCGCTCGAGTTGATTCTGTCTCGCAACCTGCTGTCAAGTCTCTCTACCCCTGGGCTTTTGGTTGGTGAAGGCGGCAAGCTCCTGTTCTTCAATGAGGCGGCGGGAGCGTTTCTGGGACGCAGTTTCGAGGACGCGACCGGCCTCGACGCGGACCAGTGGACCGCTGAATTCGGGCCGTTGAATCCCTCGGGCGACCCAATCCCATACGAAGACATCCCAGCGACCGAGGCCCTGCGCCAGCGGGTGCCCTTTCACGGCCAGTTCGCGATCAACGCGAGCGGCCAGCACCGGCCGATTGAGGTGACCGCGATCCCGATAGTCGCCCCGGACGAGTCCACTGCCGCGATGGTCCTGTTCTGGCCGACGGACGGCAAGCCGATCCATGCGCACCCGGCGCACCTGGCCGACCATCTGGACGACAATGGGGGCACCGTATGAAGCTGAAGGTGTGGGGTGCTCGCGGTTCGATTCCGGCTCCAGGCCCGGAGACGATGATCTATGGGGGCAACACCTCCTGTATCGAGGTGACGCTGTCTGATGACAGCAAGCTGATCCTTGACGCGGGCACCGGCATCCGCCAGCTCGGGATGGCGATGACCGCCGCCGACCAGCCGGTCAACATCCTCTTGACCCACCTGCACATGGATCACATCCAGGGCTTCATGTTCTTCGGTCCCGTGTTCTCCCCCGAGTCCGAGATCACCGTCTGGGGCCCCGCCTCACCGGAGGCGTCACTGCGTGACCGGATCGCGCGCTACATCTCGGCCCCGCTGGCACCGGTCGAGGTCCGCGAGCTGCCCTCCCTGCTGACCTTCCACGAGGCCGACGCGCTGGAGTGGAACATAGGACCGGCGCGGGTCCGCGCTCAGGCGGTGAACCATCGCGGGCCAACCCTCGGCTACCGGATTGAGGACAACGGCACGGTGCTCACCTACATCCCCGACCACGAGCCGGGGCTCGGTGCGCCGCTGGCCTCGGTTGAAGATGAATGGATCTCCGGTTTTGACCTGGCACGCGACGCGACACTGCTGGTCCACGACTGCCAGTACACCGACACCGAGTACCAGAACCATCTCGGGTGGGGGCACTGTCCCGTATCCGACGCGCTCGACTTCGTGCGCCGCACGAACCCGGAACGCGTGCTGTTGTTCCATCACGACCCGCTGCACTCCGACGACTTCCTGGACGGGCTGGGCAACGACGCCTCCACCCGCTGGCAGGAACTGGGCGGGGCCGCGGATGAGATCCTGATGGCTAAGGAGCGGCTGGAGTTGGACCTTGATCAGCTTCCAGCGCCTCAGGCAGTCGGCGCAGCCGCCGGCAACGGACAGCGTCCGCGTTCTCGCGCTTGATCGCCAACCAGATCTCTTCGCGGTAGACCGGGACTGACCGCGGCGCGTCAATTCCCAGCCGCACGCTTCCCCCGCGGGCTTCCAGTACCTCGATCACGACCTCGCCGCCCACGATGATCCGCTCACCGCGCCGACGCTTGATCCTGAGCATCGTTTCAGCGTAAAGGTCGCCGGCCGGCGCGGCGCCGGCACGGCCACGCGAGGTTCACAAGTGGGCTCGGCCTTTATCTAGCATGCGCCGACGATGCCGGCGTTTCTGCAGGTCGCACGCGTGTTCGAGTTCGTGAACAAGCGCAAGGCGATCACGCTTCTGATCTTCGTCGCGTTCATCCTCGTGGCCGGCGCTACGGCGTTCTCGCTGAGCGAGCACCAGGACTTTGGCTCCTCGGTCTACTGGGTGTTCACGACCGCCACGACCGTCGGCTACGGAGACGTCACGCCGAAGACTGCGGTCGGCCGGATCGTCGCCAACGTGGTGATGCTGACCACGATCCCCTCAGTCGCGGCCGTGTTCGCCATCTGGACCGGCTCGACGATCATCAACAACACCCGGAGGTTGCTCGGCATGGATTCCAACCCACCGAACGATGCCTACACGGCCGTTTATGGCACGCACCCGGTGGTCCCCAGGGTGATAGACGAGCTGGTCCGCAGCGGCGAACCCGTCGTGCTGGTCGCCGGCGAGCGGCCCGCCGGCCTGACCGAGGCCGTCCATTTCATCGCCGGCGACCCGACCGACGAAGCGGTCATCAAACACACCGACCTGGCCCGCGCGAACCGGGTCCTGATCGCCTGTGAGGACGATTCCGACACGCTGGTGATCGCGGTCGCGATCGCCTCGGCCAAGCACCCGATGGACACCTACGCACTGACCCAGTCCCCGCGCGTGGCGCGCGCCCTGAAGGAGCTGGGCATCGATCACACGCTGTCCGCCGACGAGCTGGTCGGGCACACGCTGGCCAAGAGCCTCGAGACGCCACACGCCGGCGGGCTGCTGCTCCAGCTGGTCGACACCGACAACTACCGGCTGGTCCAGACGCCGGTGGCCGACGGGCTGGTCGCCAAGCCACTGTCAGCGATCCGGGCCGAGCATCGGGGCAAGCTCGTGCTTGGCGTGGCGCGTGGTGAAGACGTCGACCTCGGCCTGAGCGACGACCCGACGCTCGCCAGCGGCGACACGCTGATCGTGCTGGAGCCGACGGCCGCGGCTTAGAGGTCCGAGCCCTGGAACTTCCCAACCCCCGCCGCGCGTGGCGGGGGTTGCGCCGCTACCCCGGCTGAGCAACGGTAACCGCGCAACCCCCTTCAGATCCGCGCACCCTTGGGAAGTTCCCGGGGGAATCGGGGTACGCGCAAGCTAAGCGCCGGCCAGGATCCCGCGTCCCAGCAGCTCGCGCAACATCACGGCGAGCGTGCCGGGCTCGGGACGGGAGGGCGCGCGAACCTCCAGCTGGAGCGGCGCGCCATGTGCCGCCAGCAGCGGTGCGAGCCGCCGCCAGGGCACATTCCCCGCCCCGGGCGCAAGGTGCAGGTCCAGACGCAGCGGTTCAAGCGAGCCGGAACGCTCCGTGCTGGCCCCGAAGTTGTCATGCAGGTGGAACAGGCAGACGCGGTCCAGCACGGGCGCGATCAGCTCCACCACGTCCAGGCCGCGCAGCCCGGCCACGACGTTCGCATGGCCGATGTCGAGGCACATCCCCGCGAACGGGCTGTCGAGCTCCTGCACCAGCCGGTAGACGGCCAGGGGGTCGTGTGAGACCAGGTCCATGCCGGGATACAGCGGCGCGAGGTTCTCAATCGCGATCCGCACGCCAGCGGCCGCCGCGCGTTTCAGCAACCGCCGCAGCGAGCGTGTCTCGGCCGCCAGCCGTGTGGTGGCGCCGCTGGCACCGGGCGGCACACGGCGGCCGTGATAGACGATCAGCTCCGCCCTGGCCATCGCGGCGTAATCCAGCGCGCCGCGTAGCGTCGCGTCGGCGGCGCGGGCGCCCGCCATCAGGTCGCCGGGTGCGTGGAGCACCAGACGCATGCCGGTCAGCTCCAAGACTCGGCGCAGCGCGACGGCATGGGTGGCCAGCATCGCCGGATCCTCGAGCACGATCCGCGGCGGCATCCGCACCTGTACGTAGGCGAAGCCCGCTGCCTCATAGGACTTCAGCCGCGGCGCCGTGGGCCAGCTGCCGGAGGGCTGATCTATCCCGAGGCGCAGATCACCGGCCACCGCGGGGAACTCGGGGAGCCGGTCGGCGCTCATGACGGGGATCAACTTAGGAGCGATCCTGCGCGCCGATGTGAACCTCGTGGGTCCGAGCCCCCGGATGGCGGGGGAACTTGCCGCAATTTGCGGGCCTCGCCCTTGAACTTCGTGGACGGCCAGGAAGTCTATGCGCCAGTTGGGACCTGACTCCCGGACGCGTCGCACGTTACCGCAGGACAGCCGCAGATGTTGGCGCCCGGACAAAAGTTGAGAAGTCGACTGGACAAAGGGCGGGCTACTGATCCATTATGCTTGCCAGACAACAATACGGCCGCGAGGTAGGGATGCGCTCGCGGTCAAATGTGTTTTTTGTGAAACCCAGCATGAAGTCGGGAGAATCGATATGAGTTTTGCCACGGGAGCTCACGCGCGCCACGGCGCGGCAGAGCCGCGGCAGGGTCGTCAAGGTGGACCCCACCTACTAGCCAAGCCGAAGACGGATGCCGCGGCGGGAGAGACGACCAGCGCAGCCAAGGAAAAGGTCATTTCGGTGTTCGCGATGCAGCTCACTGGCCTCCGCTCTGAGGCCGAGGCGACCGACCCGAGCGGGATGCGCGCTGAGGCCGTCAGGGCCACTGAGGCGTGGTGTGGGCCCGCCACCGGCGCGATGGAGGGCCTTGAGTTCGCCTGCCGCCAGATCAGCCGCCACAACGGACACAAAGACGAGCGTTCGGTCTCAAAGCGCGCCGCGTGGCGCTGGCTCGCCGTCGCACTCAGCGAGATCGCCTGACATTTGGGCGCTGGCGGTCGGAGGTTCTAGCCCTCGGGCTTGTACTGATCGGCGAACTCGCTGAACAGGCCGGTGACGACAAACACGGTCTGCTCAGCCACGTCAACGCTGTTGTCGCCGATCCGTTCTAGGCAGCGGCCCACCAGGGTCATGAACATCGCCCACTCACGCCGCTCGGGCTCATCCCCGATCTCCACGGCGCGGCTGAAGATCTGGCGGTTGAGCTGATTCACCTCGGCGTCCCGGCGCGCCAGGTCACGGGCCAGCTCCAGGTGTCGGGTCCCGAACGCCTCCCGCGCGAAGCTCGTCTGCTGGCGCACGGCCACGCCCATCTGTTCGATCAGGTCCAGCAGCGTCTTGTCCTTCGGCGCCTCAAAGCCCGACAGCGGCACGAGCTTGGCCATGTTCACGCACTGGTCCCCCATCCGCTCGATACAGCGGATCACGTGCAGCAGCGCGGCCACGAGCCGCAGGTCGCCGGCGACCGGCGCCTGGCGCGCGATCAGGCTCAGCAGGCCCTGGTGGACTTCCAGATAGCGGCCGTCAACCCGGTCATCGTCAGCGACCACCATTGAGGCCAGCTCCACGTCCTGGTAGTTGACGGCCTCAAGCGCACGATCGAGCTGTGAGATGACAAGGTCCAACCCACCCAGCGTCTGCTCCTCCGCGAGCTTGAGATCCTCATGAAATTGATGCCGGATCCCGCTCATGCTAATGGCCCGGAAGCCTGAGTGTCTAACCGAACTTTCCGGTTACGTAACGCTCGGTGCGTTCGTCCTTGGGCCGGGTGAACAGCTCGTTCGTGGGTGAGTGCTCGATCACCTCGCCCTCCATCAGGAACACGGTGGAGTTGGCGACACGCGCCGCCTGTTGCATGTTGTGGGTGACGATCACGATCGTGTAGCGCGACTTGAGCTCGTCCACCAGCTCCTCCACCTTCAGCGTCGCACCCGGGTCGAGCGCCGAGCAGGGCTCGTCCATCAGGATCACCTCTGGCTCGACAGCGACGGCCCGCGCGATGCAGAGCCGCTGCTGCTGGCCGCCGGACAGGCCGATCCCGGGAGAGCCGAGACGGTCCTTGACCTCATCCCAGAGGCCGACCGAGCGCAGCGACTTCTCAACGCGCTCCTTGATGTCATTCGGCTTGGTGCCGGTCAGCTTCAGACCGGCGGCGACGTTGTCCCGGATCGACATGGTCGGGAACGGGTTCGGCTTCTGGAAGACCATCCCGATCAGCCGGCGCACGGAGGTCAGGTCGACGCTCGGCCCGTACAGATCGACATCGTTCAGCGTGACCGAGCCGGTTGCGCGGGCACCGGGGATCTCCTCATGCATGCGGTTGATGCAACGCACCACCGTCGACTTGCCCGAGCCCGAGGGGCCGATCAGCGCGGTGACCTCGTTCGCCGGGAAGTGGATGTCGATGCCCTTGACCGCGTGTTGGCTGCCGTAGTAGGCGTTCAGACCCGAGACGCTGATCTCATGGCCGGTCTTGGCGGCAACCTGCCCGGGGGCGCTGGCAGGCGCCGGCGCCTGCTCGGGCGGCTGGGCCTGGGTCCCAGCGCCGGCGGGGCCTTCCTCCGGTGTGCCGTTTGCGGTCGACATTCAGTCCTCCTCAATCGTTACAGGATCAGGCCAGGCGACTGCGCCGGGAAATCAGTCGTGCCAGCAGGTTCAGGATCAGCACCAGCAGAACGAGCGTCAGCGCGGCGCCCCAGCCCTGTCCTGAGGCGCCCGGTGATGCGGCGTACTGCCCGGAGATGTCGTTATAGATCATCAACGGCAGGGCGTTGGTCTCGCCGCCCGGATTCAGCGTCGTGCCGAGGGCGCCGCCGGCGACGAACAGCACGGGAGCGGTCTCACCGATCCCGCGGGCAACCGCCAGCAGCACGCCGGTGACCAGACCGGGGATGGCCGTCGGCAACACGACTTTGGAGATCACGCGCCAGCGCGGCGCACCGAGTGCCAGCGCTGCCTCCCGCAAGTGCCCGGGCACCAGGTCCAGGACGACCTCTGCGGCACGCGCCACGATCGGCAGCATCAACAACGCAAGCGCCAGTGATGCCTTCCACAGCGCCTCGCCACTGCCCGACACCAACAGGATGTAGATGAACAGGCCGAAGACCACAGACGGGACGCCGGTCATCACGTCGAGGAAATAGCGGATCCACGTGGCCAGGCGCCCCTGCTTGCCGTACTCGCTGAGGTACAGCGCCACCCCAAGGCCGAGTGGGACGGAGACGATCGTCGCGATCAGAACGAGCTCGATCGAGCCGACGATCGCCGACTCGATGCCGCCGCCGTTGGAGCTGGAGCCGTTGGTGAAGGAAGTCGAGAAGTTCGGGTCGCTGGTGAAGAACGAGCCGCTGAAGGACTTCAGCCCCTCCTTCAGCAGGTAGTAGATGATCAGCACCAGCGGGACCAGCGCCACCAGCGTGAGTGCCAGCAGCAGCGCGCGCATCCCGCGGTCGGTCAGCCGCCGTCGTGAGGAGACAGGTGCCAGCAGCGTCTGAGAGTTGACGCTCATACGCCCGCCCCCGCTGCCGCGACGCCGGCCGAAGCGTCCGCCGCTTCTGGCTTAACGCGCAGCTTCGCCGTCCCACGCGCGATGTAGATCCGGGCCAGCACGTTGATGATCAGCGTCAGCACGAACAGGATCAGTCCGGCCGCGAACAGGGCCGAGCTGTGCGGCGGGTCGGTGACCGCCTCCTGCCACTCATTCGCGATCACGGCCGCCAGCGAGTTGCCGACACTGAGCAGGTGGTGGCCGATGTCGCTGTGCGTGCCGATCACCATCGTGACCGCGATCGTCTCACCGAGCGCGCGACCGAGACCGAGCATCGCCCCGCCGGTGATGCCGGGGCGGCTGTAGGGCAGGACCGCCTGGCGGAGCATCTCCCAGCGCGTGGCGCCGAGCGCCAGCGACCCCTCCTTCAGCTCGGTGGGGACGGTCGAGATCACCTCCCGGGCGATAGCGGAGACGATCGGAACGATCATGATTGCGAGGATCAGCCCCGCGTTGAAGTAGCT
>JAFMRN010000038.1:0-4786 GCA_017354065.1 Solirubrobacterales bacterium | reverse complement strand
CCCCCGCCGACGAACGGGATGAAGGACAGGAGGTTGGCGAACCACTTCTCCACGCCCAGCAGCTTCGGCGCGAGGAACAAAAGGCCCCACAGCCCGTACACAACCGAGGGCACGGCCGCCAGCAGATCAATCAGCATGCCCAGCGGCGCACGCAGACGCCGCGGACACAGCTCGGTCACGTACAAGGCTGTAGCCACGGCCACCGGCACACCGATGATCAGCGCGATCACGGAGGTCACGAGCGTCCCGACCACCAGGCTGGCGCCCTTGTAGATCTCGCGTGTCGGGTCCCAGTTGTTGGAGAAGACGTAGGAGAAGCCGGCGTGCCCCAGCGCGCTGCTCGAGTGCGACAGCAGCGTCACAAAGAAGCCGATGATGATCAACAGCACCAGCACGCCGACCCCGAGCAGGCTCCACTTCAGGACCTGGTCCGGGATCTTTCCAGATGAAGGGGGCACCAGCCTTTCGCCGGTGCCCCCGCTTGCTACGGATGCTTCCACTTGCTTGGGTTTTTAGCGGATACTCCGCGGGGTCTCAAAACCCGGACTACTTGATGGGCTTCCCGTTGCAGGTGAGCTTCGCCAGCTGAGCGTTGTCCTTGCTGGCAATAGCGGCCGGCAGGCTCGCGTAGGGCAGCTGACCCTGGCCGGTACCAAAGGTCTTCTGACCGGCACCGAACGCGTAGGTCAGGAACGCCTTCAGGCCCTTGGCCTTGGTCTGGTTCAGCCCGCCGTCCTTGCACGGATCCTGGTAGGTGTCCAGGAACGTCTGGGAGACGATCGGGTAGGCGCTGGCGGTCTTCGAGTTGATCGTTGACAGCCCCAGGTTTGAAGGCACCTTGATCCCGGTGAACGCGGCAGAAGAAGCCGGGATCGTCGGTGCGACCCACTTGCCGGCGGCGTTCTTCACGGACGCGTAGGTGAACTTGTGCTGCAGCGCGTATGCCTGCTCGACGTAGCCCACAGAGCCCGGCGTCTGGGACACGGCGGTCGCGACGCCCGGGTTACCGGACGCGCCCGAGCCGACCGGGAACTTGACGGACTTACCGGCTCCGACCTTGGACTTGAACGTCGGCGAGGTGGCTGACAGGAACGTGGTGAACCCGTTGGTCGTACCCGAGGAGTCGGAACGGTACACGGTGTGGATCGCCGTTGAGGGCAGCTTCACGCCGGGGTTCAGCGACTTGATCTCCGGGCTGTTCCACTTGGTGACGGTGCCGTCAAAGATGTCGGCGATCACCGGGCCGGTCAGCTTCAGACCGGTCTTCACGCCGGGCACGTTGTAGGACACCGTGATGGCGCCGGCCGCGACCGGGAACTGGAAGGTCTTCTTGCCCTTGAAGCCCTTGACGTCCTTGGGCTTCAGCGCGGGGTCAGAGCCGGCGAACGCGACGGTCTTGCCCTGCAGCGAGCTGACGCCGGCCCCAGAACCGGTGCCGTTGTAGTTGACCGTCAGCGCCTGGCCCGACTTCAGCGCGGAAGCCCAGGTCTCATAGATCGGGGCGGCCAGCGTGGAGCCGGCGCCGCTGATCGTGGCGTTCACCTTGGCCCCGGTGGCCGCGCCCGCGCTGCCGCTTCCGGAGCCCGAGGTCGAGGTTGACGAAGAGGAACCACACGCTGCAATGCCGGCAGCGGCGATCAGCGCGAGGGCTCCTGTTGTGGTGCGACGTGCGCGCAAAGTGCACTCCTTCCAGAGGTTGAGCGTCGCGACGAGAGGATCCGGACGCCTTGCGGGGCCAGTGTCTTTGTACGTCTCGCTTAAGGTGTTACCGAGATGTGAAACTAGGATGGACTTCCTGTTTGCGTACTGCTGCCAGGCGATAACCAAATCCGAAGTGGGTATGGATGAAGACCCAGTCCGGCAGAGCCCGCTCTAACTTGACACGGAGCTTACGTACGTAAACGTCGACCGAGCGGTCCCCGGGACGCATCTCCCGGTCCCAGACGAGCTGGAACAGCTCGGCCCTGGAGACGATGTGATCGGCGCGCCTGGCGAGCTCGGTCAGCAGCCGCAGCTCACGGACTGACAGCGTCAGCGTGCGCCCGCCCGCGCGCGCCAGGTGCTCTTCAGGCAGGATCGCGAGCGGCCCGACGGTCAGCGCACCAGCGCCAGCATCCCCTTTGGACTGAGCGGCACTGGTGGTCATGCGCTGATGCTCGGTCTCAGCCCAGGGCGGGCGCGTGACCAGGGCGTAAAGCGGATGTGAGCTAGCTGTGAACGAGGGTCACTTCGTCACGGCGATCATCGTCCGGCGACGACGCTGACATCCGCGGGGCACCGACGGAAGCTCTACCGAGCACGGGCGCCGCTCCGGGCAAAGCCGGCTCTGGCAGCGTCGAGGCGATCGGCTCGGCGCTGACGCCCGCGTCGTCGGGCTCGGGCGCGAAGCGATAACCGACCCCGAAGTGCGTGTGGATGTAGTTCCAGGTCGGCGACACGACCCGCAGCTTCTGGCGCAGCTTGCGGACGAACACGTCGACCGAGCGGTCGCCGTGCGCCATCGCGTAGCCCCAGACGCGCTCATAGATCTCCTCGCGGCGCAGCACGCGGTCCGACTGGCAGAGCAGGTGCAGGATCTCGAACTCCCGGGCGGTCAGCTCAAGGCTCTTATCGCCCGCGTAAGCCTGGTACAGGTCGGGCCGGATCTGGATCTCCCCCACGAGGATCGAATCCTCTATGGCGGGCATGTCGTTGCGACGATGGCGGCGGATCGCCGCCTCAATCACACAGATCAGCTCCTCTGCGTGGCAGGGCTTGGTCATCCACGCATCAGCCCCGAGACGCAATCCGCGCACGCGCTGGGCGACGGATGAGGGTCCCGTGCAGACGATCACGGCCAGCCCGGGCAGGCGCGCGCAAACCCGCTCGAGGTACTCCCAGCTGCCGGGGCCGAGCACGGCGAGGTCGACGACCAGGGCGTTCAGGCGCATCCCCACCAGCGCGTCCACGGTCACAGCCGATGACAGTGCGCGCAGATCCCAACCGAGCGCGTCCAGCCGGTTTGACAAAACCTGCATGAAGCCGGGATCGCGGTCAACGACGGCGAGCCGAAGGCGGTTGTGCGTGCGCTGCGACGTGGCCGACGCCACGCCCCCCACCAGCGCGTCGCTCGGTTCTTGCGACATATGGCAAAACTGTAACCGACCGGGGAAGGGAGTGCTCGCTACAGGCGAGGTGCCCAGCTGCGATTTTTCCCGCAAAGTGCGAGCTTAATCAGTAGACCAGCGGACCGTTGCCGTTGCCGCTGACCGCAGTGTACGACCTTTTTGTGTTTTGTGTGCCGATCGGGCGACGCCGGGGAAGTTCACGGCTGTCCCCCCGGTGCAGGGAAGATCCCAGACGGTGCCTCCCAAAACACTTCTTCACTTGCCCTTCGGTTCTAACCGCTATCTTCCGCCCGCGGATGGCATCTCGTAAGGAACAGAAAGAGCAGGCGCGCCAGGCCCGGATCGAGGCCGAACAGGCAGCGCAGAAGCAGGCCCAACAGCGCCGCCTGGGGATCATGGCCGGCGTGGTGGTGATCGCGGCGATCATCGCCGCCGTCGTGATCGTGATCGCCTCAAGCAACACCAAGAAGAACACGGTGGGCGCGAACGAGACGAACCTGCAGACCGGCCAGAAGTCGCAAAAGACCTACAAGGCCGTCGCCGCGGAGCTGAAGGGCATCCCCCAGCACGGCACCACCCTGGGCAACCCCAAGGCGAAGGTCACGCTGCAGTACTTCGGTGACCTGCAGTGCCCCGTCTGCCAGGCCTTCACGCTCGGCAATGACGGCGGCGGGCTGCCCCAGCTGATCTCCGGCCCGGTCAAGCAGGGCAAGGTCAAGCTGACCTACCGCTCCTTCTGCACCGCCACGGGCTGCCCCCAGAACCAGAGCACCTTCAACAGCCAGCAGGTCGCCGCTGAAGCCGCCGGCAAGCAGAACCTGTTCTGGGACTACGCCGAGCTCTTCTACCACGAGCAGGGCAAGGAGGACTCGGGGTATGTGACCCCCACCTTCCTCACGGGCATAGCCAAGCAGATACCCAGCCTGAAGCTGAGCCAGTGGAACAAGGACCGCAAGGACACCAAGCTCGCGGCCCAGGTCAGCGCCGACAACAGCGCTGCCACCGCTGACAAGATCCAGGGCACACCGAGCCTGATCGCCAGCGGCCCCGGCGGCAAGGTCACCCAGGTGCCCGCCGCAACCGGCATCCCGAGCTACTCGGAGCTGACCGGCGCGATCCAGAACGTCTCCTGAGACGGCGGCGGTGAGCTGATGGCGCGGTTGACCCCACCCCGCTCCAAGCTGCTGATCGCGATCCTGGTCTTCGGGGTCATCGGCCTGATCGTCGCCGGCTACACGACCTACGTGCATTACTTCCCCGCCGCTCAGGTGTGCAAGGAGGGCGGCACGTTCAACTGCACGGCGGTGCAGACCTCGCAGTGGTCGGAGGTCGCCGGCATCCCGGTCGCGCTGATGGGGCTGATCGGCTACCTCCTGTTGCTCGGCTCGCTGCTGGTACGCGGCGAGCTGGGGCGCGCGGCCGGTTTTGCGATCGCGCTGATCGGCTTTCTGTTCAGCATGTACCTGACCGCGCGCGAGGTCTTCTCGATCAAGTCGCTGTGCTGGGAGTGCCTGATCTCTGCCCTCTGCATGACGGTCCTGATGGTGCTCATGGGGATCCGCTTCTGGCGGACGCCGGCGGCAGTCTCGACCACCGCCTCGTAGGCCTTCACTTCCTGGTAACAGGAACTTGCCGGACTGGTCACTAATCGCGCGGCGGCGCGAGCGATTCTCCCTGCA
>JAFMRN010000398.1 GCA_017354065.1 Solirubrobacterales bacterium | reverse complement strand
CCACCTGCTCGCGGACTATTTCGCCGAGCTGAACCTCTCAGATCTGGTGGTGGTGGCGCCGGACGTGGGACGAGTGAAGCTCAACCACAAGTTCGCCGAGATGATCGGCGCGGAGCTCGCGCTGATGACCAAGGAGCGCCCCGCTCAGCAGATGGCCGAGGTCGGCTACGTCATCGGCGATGTCCAGGGGAAGACCGCGTTGATCGTCGATGACATCATCGACACGGCCGGCACACTGCGCGCGGCCGCCGAAACGCTGCTCGACCAGGGCGCCGCGCGCGTATACGCTGCGGGAACCCATCCGGTGTTCTCGGGTCCGGCCTACGAGCGCCTGGCGAGCGTCGGCTTCGAGGAGGTCGTGGTCACTGACACGATCCCGCTGAAGCCGGGCGCGCCCGACAACGTCCGCGTGCTGTCGACCGCCGGCCTGCTCGCCGACACCATCAAGCAGATCTTCACCGACGGGTCGGTGAGTGCCGTGTTCGGCGGTGACAACCTGCTGTTCTAGCTGAGTCCCGGCCGGGTCAGCGCCTTGACGAACTCCTCCAGCTGATCGGTGCGCCAACACTCAAACGCGGTGCAGTACTGCTCGTAGGTGGCGATCACGCTGTCGCCGTAGTTCCAGTAGAGCCGCGGCTCGGGGTTGAGCCAGAAGGTGCGTCCGGCCTTCTGCGTGATCGTGGCGAAGACGTCCTCGCGCGGCGGACGGCCGTTGGTGCGGGCGTCGCCGAGCACGATCACGGTGGCGCGCGGGTGTAGCTCGTCCTCGATCAGCCTCAGGAACTCGAGCCACACGCGGCCGTAGTCGGTGTAGCCGGACACGTCGGCGACTCCGGCATCCCTGGAGATCGCCTCGCTGGCGGCGCGGAAGTCGCGCTCGCGCTCGAACACCTCGGTCACCTCGGAGATCCGCTCGATGAACACGAAACTCCGCAGCTTCCTGAAGGCGTCGTGCAGGGCGTGAAGGACGGATAGGAAGAAGGTCGACGCGCTGGTGACGCTGGTGGACACGTCGCACAGGACGAAGATCTCCGGCCGTCTCGGTCGGCGCGGACGGTACTTGAGCGCGATCGGGACGCCGCCGGTCTGCAGCGATGCGCGCATCGTGCGCCGGACGTCGACATGGGCGTGGCGCTGGTGGCCCTTCAGCTCGTGTCCCTGCGTGGCCAGGCGGCGCTTGAGCTGGGTCACGACCTTGTGCACGGCGGCGAGATCCTGGATCGGGCCCGATGGGAGGGCGCGGTCGAGCTCGTTCAGCGGGCGCTTGGGCGGGAGGCTGGCCGTGCGCTCGATCAGGCCGCGCTCGAGCTCGCGCCGCAGGTGCTGCTCGAACCTGCGCAGCTGATCCTTGGGCAGGCCGTCGTGGCGGGGATCGTCGTCGGGGAGGTCGGGCTGGGGCTCGGTTCTCAGGCCGAGGGCGCGCCTGATGCGCTGGACGTCCACGCCGAGCACGCCCGAGCCCTCGCCGCGGCCGAAGGCGGCGATGGCCAGCCGGGCCAGGTCACGCAGTGCGGCGTCCGATCCGTCCCTGAGCGCGGCCGCGATCTGCTGGCGCAGCGTGTCGAGGTTGATGTCGCCGGGCTGTTGGCCCTGGCCCGGGGCCTCGGTGATGTTCTTGCGGGCCGCCTGCGCTTCGGTGGCGCGGAAGAAGAAGCGGTCGAACACCAGCTCGAACACGCGCCGGTCGTCCTGGGATTTGGCCAGG
>JAFMRN010000193.1 GCA_017354065.1 Solirubrobacterales bacterium | reverse complement strand
CTGAAGGCCTCAACCACCGCTAGGCACTGGTCGGCGCGCTCCTCCGCGACGACCGCGACCGCGCCGTAGTCGAGCACGGCCAGGCGTCCGTCCTCGAGTACCAGGACGTCGTCAGCGTCAAGGTCGCAGTGCATCAGGCCGGCGCGGATCCCGCCGAGTACGAACCTGAGGAGCGTTCCAGCAGCGGTGGCGAAGCCAAACGAGCCACCGCTGGACAAACTTTTGCCGTCGATCCATTCGGACACGAGGACCTGCTCATGGGACAGAGCCGTGAGCGGCTCGGGGACCACGACCAGGTCGCTACGGCGCAGCGCCCGCCAGAAGCGGCGCTGGAGCGAGGCCTCGTTGTCCAGGTCGAACTCGTCCATCACGCGCTCGCGCGCCTCGCCCAGCAGCCCGTGGATGTCCGCGCCGGGGAAGGCGTTGGCCAGCGGCGCCAGGAGCCCGTCCAGCAGCACCAGGTCCTGGCGCACGGACGCGGCAAGTCCGGGGCGCAGCACCTTGACGGCCACGGCCCGGCCGTCGTAGACGCCGCGGTGGACCTGAGAGGTCCAGCGCACCGCGACCGGCTCGCGCTCCAGTGAGTCCAGCTCCACGTCGGCTTCGGCCAGCACACCCTTGATCACGGAGAAGGCGAGCGGCTCCGGACGTGCCTCCAGCGCCCGCTGGAGCTCGGGCCAGACGGTCTTATCCCAGGGCGCGGGCAGCCAGCTGGGCTCCAGGTTGGCCGCCAGCTTCGCCAGCGCGATCCGCCCGCTGGCCGCGCTCGCGGCGATCCGTAGGGCCACCTGCACGAGCGTGTCCAGCTGTGTCAGCGCGTCGGTCTCTGCCATCGCGGGCAGTCTATGGGTCACAGGTTGTGAACAAGATGGGACCGATCGTCCCGTACGCTTTTGCGTCGCATGGAGGACTTAAGGGACCCCCACCAGGCGGAGAGGCTGGAAGCCGAAGCTCCCGAGGCTTATCACTCACGGCGCGAGTTTCTCCAGAAAACCGCGATCGCGGCCGGGCTGACCGGGGCGCTGGGGCTCGCACTGAACCCCGAGAAGCTGATCGCCGAGGCCGCGGCCCAACAGCGCCAGGCCCAGATCCCGTCGCCGCGCAACATGCCGATCGACACGTTTGTCGTGCTGATGATGGAGAACCGCTCCTTCGATCACTACCTCGGCTGGCTGCCGGGCGCGGACGGGCGCCAAGCCGGACTGAACTTCTCGGACGCCAAGGGCAACAGCTACCCGACCCACCGGCTGGCCGACCTCTACCAGTCCTGTGGCTACCTCGACCCCGACCACTCCTGGGACGGTGGCCGGACCGAGATGGGCGGCGGCCAGATGGACGGGTTCCTGAAGGCCGCGTCGGACACCTTCAGCATCGGCTACTACGCCGAGCCGGACCTGCCCTTCACGCCTTATAACGCCAAGACCTTCACGACCTTCGACCGGTTCTTCTGCTCGCTGCTGGGACCGACCTATCCGAACCGCGAGTACATGCATGCGGCCCAGTCCTACGGGCTGAAGGACAACACGCTGCCCTTCAGCGCCACCCAGCTCGGGTTTCCGGACTCAACGATCTTCAACGCGCTGTCAAAGGTCGGGGTCAAGGGCGGCTATTACTACGTCGACATCCCGTTCGGGGCGCTGTGGGGCGCGCCCGGGCTGGCCCGCGCCAACCAGGTCCAGGTCTTCTACGAGCAGGCCAAGGCCGGGACGCTGCCCCAAGTCTGCTTTGTCGATCCCAGCTTCGCCGGCGAGGACCAGGGTGTCTCCGGAGATGAGCACCCGCTGGCCGACGTGCGCGTCGGACAGGCCTACATGGCGGACATCGTCCACGCCTGCATGGAGTCACCGCAGTGGCCCCGGATGGCGGTCTTCTGCGTCTATGACGAGTGGGGCGGGTTCTTCGACCACGTCCCGCCGCCGCGCGTACCGGACATCCGCGCCGCCAACGACCCTGAGAGCGACTTCGGGCAGATGGGCCTGCGGATCCCCGCCGTGCTGGCCTCCCCGTATGCGCGCCGCGGCTACGTCGACCACTCGATCTACGGGTTCGAGTCGATCCTGAAGATGATCCGCTACCGCTTTGGGATCGAAGCGCCGCTGACCACGCGCGACCTGTACGCCAACAACATTGCGGCGGCGTTTGATTTCGAGTCCGACCCCGACACCGAGATCCCCGACCTGCCCCAGCCCGCGAACGTGATCGCGGCCGCGTGTCCCGGCACGCCGCCGCTCGACTCCAGCGGGACCGGGCTGGATGACGCCAGCCTGTTGCAGACACCTCCCAGCCAGCTGCTCGGGGGGCTGGAGCGGCGTGCCGAGACCCGCCGCGGCCTGGCGCTCCCCGACTCCTCCGCTATGGCCCAGGCGCGCGCGGAGCGCGCCAGCGTTCCCGCGGCCGAGACCAAGAAGGACGCCGAGCGTCACGACGCCTACTCGATGGTGACCAGCGGCTACCTGGAGAAGCTCGGCTTTGACTATCGGCCCGCCACCGCCGCGCGAATGTTCAGACATCCCTCGAAGCTGGGTTTCAAGCCGTGAGCTGGACCCGGGTGGCGGTCTGCGTCGTGGTTGCGCTGCTGGTCGGCGGCGGGATCGCGCTGGCCTCGGGGACCTACAGCTCGCCGGCACCCGATCGCAGCTACAACCCCGTGGTGCTGTCAACGAGCGTGGGCGAGCTGCATGTCGGCAGCCGCCCGCATGTGTCGGTCTCGGTCAAGGCGGGCGCCGGCATGCTGGATGTGAGCAGCGCTGCCGCCGGGATCCCGGCGCACCAGTCAGAGCTCAGGGTGCAGGTCAAGCTGGCCGACGAGTGCGGCGGCCAGTACGCCTACACCAACGGCGTGACGCTGCTTGACCAGCCCTTGGTGCCCCAGCCGACCGCCGGGAGGACCTACGACGGTGTGGTCGCCGGTACCAGCCCGCAGGCGCCGAGTGGCGCCGGGCCGAAGGTCGTCTGCACGTACCTGGTGAACGAGGAGACGCCGTATCAGCGGATGCTTGCCTTCACCGACAAGGCGAACGGCAGCGACGCCACGACCGGGGAGGACACGGTCGATGTGCTGGCGCCGGGGGCGTTCGCGCCCCCGACCGGGATCAACGCCAAGAACCCGCCCGTCTGCAGCTCCAAGATCCCGATGCGCACCTGGGTTGACGGCAAACACCTGAGCCGGACGAAGCTGGCCCTGGCCGGTGGGGCGATCGCGCACTGTCCCGAGCGGGTGCGGACGGTCGGCGTCGCCGTGGCCCGGCTGATCGGGCACCGCTGCGCGTTCCTCTGGCCGCACGGGCGCTGGTCGCCGCTGCGCTCCTGTGCCAAACGCAGCTTCCGCGCCGTGCATGGGGCACGGCGCTGGACGTTCACGTTGTCCTCGAAGCGCGGCTTGGCGAGCGGTCGCTACCTCGTCTGGGCGCGGGTGCGGGACACTAAGGGCCACGTGACCCGCAACTGGACGCACAAGCACGTGACCTTCAGCCTCAGGCGCGGCGCCGAACACGCGGTGCTGGTGCCATGAGACGCTTTGTGCTCGCCTTGCTGGTGCTGGCGGCGCTGTCCGCGCTCGTCGTAACGGTCAGCGCCTCCGGTGGGACGCCCCGCGCCGTGGTCGGCAGCCCGCACGCCGCCGGCGCCCAGCCACCGATCCAGCACGTGTTCGTGATCGTGCTGGAGAACGAGTCGGCGTCCACGACCTTCCCCGCCAGCGGCTCGGGACCGGCGCCCTATCTGAGCGACACGATGCGTTCCCAGGGCGCGTACCTGCCGAACTACTACGCGACCGGGCACAACTCGAACGACAACTACATCTCGATGATCTCCGGGCAGGCGCCGAACCTCCAGAACGAGGCGGACTGCCAGCTGTTCGACAACTTCACCAACGGCTCCAACACCGGTGCGCCCTACTACCAGCAGAAGGGCAGCGGCTGTGTCTACCCCGCGGACATCCAGACGCTGGCCGGACAGCTGGAGTCGGCCGGATACAGCTGGAGGTCCTATAACCAGAGCATGGGCAACGACCCGAGTCGCGAGGCAGGGGCCTGCGGGCATCCGACGGTCGGCTCGATCGACAACACCCAGCAGGAGACGGCCCAGGACGCGTACGCGACGCGGCACAACCCGTTTGTCTACTTCCACTCGATCATCGACGACACGGCCGGCTGTGACAGCCACGTGGTGAACCTCGACGCGCTGGGCCAGGACCTGGCGAACCCCGATACGACGCCCACCTACTCCTTCATCACGCCCGACCTCTGCGGGGACGGTCATGACGCAAGCTGCAGCGACAAGTCGCGCCCCGGGGGCTTTCAGGGGATCAACCAGTTCCTCTCCAAGTACGTGCCGATGATCGAGAACTCGCCCGCGTTCAAGCAGCAGAACGGGCTGTTGCTGACGACCTTCGACGAGGCCGACACCAGCGACAAGTCCAACTGCTGTGGGGAGATCGCCGGCCCCGGCGCCAGCAGCCTGACCGGCAGCGGCGACGGCGGCGGCCGGATCGGCACGGTCGCGATCTCACCCTGCATCAAGCCGGGCACGGTCGACCAGACCGCTTACAACCACTACAGCATGCTCGGATCGGTGGAGAACCTGTTCGGGCTCGCGCACCTCGGCTACGCCGCGCTGCCGGGACAGAGCTACTTCGGGTCTGACCTGTTCAACGCTCAGTGTTCGGGGTCGTCTGGTTCCTCGCCGCCGGGGTCGGGGTCTGCCGGGTCTCCGCGGCCGCCGTCCTCGGGGGCCCCTTCCGGTTCGGCCGGGCCCGCGCGGTTGACGCTTGATCAGCCAAAGCTGAAGTTGAGCGGGGAGACCACCGGGCGGGCTCCCGTCGGCACGCTCACGCTCCACGCCTCACAGAAGGACGCGCGCTTCACGGTCGCGGTGCGCCACAACCAGCGCGGTGCCTGGCGCACGCTTGAGGCGAAGATCTCCAACCACACCTACCGCTTCCAGCTGCACAGCGGCGTCACCTACGAGTTCCGCGCCAAGGCCAGCAACCCCGCGGGTGCTCTCACCGGCTGGCGCCAGACCAGCCCGGTGGTGGTTCCGACGCTCGCACGGCCCGCCGGTACGCGACTGCGCGGCCACTGGCGCGGGGCTTCTGAGCGCGGCGCGCTGCGGGGCCGCGTGCTGATCGGCACCCGCGGGTCGAGCTA
>JAFMRN010000037.1 GCA_017354065.1 Solirubrobacterales bacterium | reverse complement strand
TGGCGCGCACGCGCCCGACCGCCCCGATGACGCCCCTGAACCGGTCAATCTCGCCGAACCGCCGCTACGCGACCGCGCGCGCTGAGCTGGCCTGTTTCAAGACCGTCGCCAAGGCGGCCGGCGGCACAGTCAACGACTCACTGCTGGCCGTCGTGACGGGCATGCTGGCCCACTACCTGGCGGCCGCCGAGCCGGGAGCTGCCCTGAAGCGCGCGCCGGTCGCGCTGGTGCCCGTCAGCGTCCGTGACGGTGACGGCGGACTGGGCAACAGGATCTCCACGGTGTTCGTGGACCTGCCGATCGACGAGCCGGACCTGGGCAGGCGGATAGCCGCGATCAACGCCCAGACCCACGCGATTAAGGAGTCGGCCGCGGTCCGCGCGGGCGCGCTGATGGTCGGCGCCTCAGGCGCCGCGCCGCCGCTGGTCTCCGGCCTGCTGGGCCGCGCGATGGGCTCGGTGCGCGCCTTCAACGTGGTCGTCTCCAACATGCCCGGCCCCCAGCAGCCCTTCTACCTGTCCGGCGTGCGCCTGGCCGACATCTTCCCGATCGTGCCGCTGAACCCGGCCAACCAGGGCCTGTCACTCGGCATCGTCTCCTATGACGGCGAGGTCTGCTTCGGGCTGCTGGCCGACCGCAACCTGGCACCGGGGCTGCCGGTGGCGACGGCCGGCCTTGAGGCCGCGCTGGCAGAGCTCAGCGGCCGTGACGCGGGTGGCCGGTGAGCGCCCCGCCCAGTGCCTTCTCCAGCAGCGCGCGCAGCTGCGAGGCGAGCTGGACGTCGTCATCACCGAAGTCATGCATCAGCCGGTCCGCCAGCAGGACGATCTGCTCGTTGAAGACCGCGCTGTGGTGCTGGCGCACGGCGTAGCGGCCGATCCGGTGGCCGCCGCGCGCGGCCGCCGACCCTGAGTCGGCCACTACGAGCTCCACGTACTCCAGCGCCTGGTGCAGTTCGAGCCCGAGCCCGCGAACCACCTCTGCCAGCACCGCGTCAAAGGAGACGGGCCCATCTTCCACCTCGGCCGGCAGCTGCTCCTCACCGGTCAGCGCCAGCTCCTCAGAGTGGTCCACCAGCCGGTCAAACTCGGCGTCTGACTCGCGCCAGCCGCCCAGGCGCAGGACCACGAGCGCGACCACGCCGACGATCGCGCCGGCGCCGCAGCCCACCAGCGCCAGGACCTCTGCCAGGCGCAGCGGCCAGGAGGCGGCGAAGCCCTGGGCCAGGGCGATTACGGCCACGGCCGCGCACGCCGCCCCCGAGGCGGCTAGTAGGACTCGGCGTAGTGTCGGCTGCCCCCCTTGCACGTGCTCAACTCAGGGTACGCGCCACCACAAGCCGCTGGATCTCGCTTGTGCCTTCATAGATCTGGGTGATCTTCGCGTCGCGCATCATCCGCTCGACCGGGTAGTCCTGGGTGTAGCCATAGCCGCCCAGCACCTGGACCGCCTCAACGGTCACGTCCATCGCCGTGTCCGCGGCGAACAGCTTCGCCATCGAGGTGAACTTGTTCAGGTCCGGCTCGCGCCGGTCGACCTTGGTGGATGCCTTGTAGAGCAGCTCACGCGCCGCGGCGGTCTTGGTCTCCATCTCCGCCAGCTTGAACTGGATCCCCTGGAAGCTGTTGATCGGCTTGCCGAACTGCTTGCGCTCGCGCGCGTAGGCGGCCGCGTAATCGGTCGCGCCCTGGGCGATCCCGACGGCCTGGGCGGCCGCGCCGAGGCGCGAGCGCTCCAGCGTGCCCATCGCCACCTTGAAGCCCTTGTTGACCTCACCAATCACGTTCTCAGCCGGCACGCGCACGTCATCGAACACCGGTGAGCCCGTCGGCGAGCCGTGGATGCCGAGCTTGTGCTCATAGGAGCCGATGCTGAAGCCCGGCCGGTCGGCCTCGACCACGAACGCGGTGATCCCGCGTGAGTGGCCGGCCTCGCGGTCGGTGACCGCGAACACGGCGTACCAGTCGGCGATCCCGGCGTTGGAGATCCAGCACTTGGTGCCGTTCAGGATCCAGTCATCGCCGTCCTTACGCGCGGAGGTGATCATCCCGCCCGGATCTGAGCCGGCCTCGGGCTCGGACAGCGCAAAGGCGGGCGTCCACTCGCCGGTAGCGCACTTGGGCAGGAAGCGGTCCTTCAGCTCCTCGGAGCCGAACAGCTTGACCGGCAGCGTGCCGAGGTCCTGGACCATCAGCATCAGCGCGACGGAAGCGTCCGCCTTGGCGATCTCCTCGATCGCCATGTTCAGCATCAGCGTGCCGGTGCCGGTCCCGCCGTGCTCGGGCTCGAAGGCGAGCCCGAAGATGTCCTGCTCACCGAGCAGCTTGCGAAGGTCATGGGGGTACTCCCCAGTGCGGTCGATCTCAGCGGCCCGCGGAGCGATCTGCTCCTGGGCTATCTGCCGGATCGTGTCCCGGAAGTCCAGGTGCTCCTGCGGGATCGTGTAGAGGTCGGCGACAGCGGACATAACGCAATCCTACCCACCCGTTAAACGCAAACGGGGCGCCAGGTCGGCCGACCTAACGCCCCGCTAAAACGTGAGCTGTTACCAGCCGTGGGGGTGAACGACTGTGAAGCTGCCGCTGTTGATCTGGTTGGTCTCCCAGGAGGACGGCTTCAGTGACCAGCGGTTACCACCGTTCGATGAGCTCTGGTTGACCGTGTCAAAGGTCAGACCGGCGATGGTCATGAACGTGTGCTGGCTGTTGGCGTAGATCGTGATCCACTGACCCGGACCCTTGTCACCGTATGACTCGAGTGAGGTCGAATCCAGCGGAGCCTTCAGCAGGCCGCCGCCGTGCAGTGCGTATGACACTGAGCCGGAGCAGTCATAACCGGGACCGCTGAAGGTCGGGTTGTGGCCGCCGCCCCAGGTGTAGGGAGTGGTGGCGATCTTGTTGGCGGCCTGGATGACCTCTTGGATCACCTGCGGAGCGCCCGAGGGAGCTGTCGCCTGGCCGTTTGAGAGCTGGGCCTTACCCGTCTGTGCGGGCCCGACGTTCGGGCTCGGGTTCGTGGGCAGGCCTTCCATGCCGGCGCCGCCGCTGTTGTCGGCGGTCAGCTCGGTGGCGTTGGCGGTGCTCGACTGCGGACCGCCGGCTTGGGCCTGCTTCATCGCCTTGTTCAGCGATGCCCAGGTCTGTGAGCCAACTACGCCGTCGGCGTCGAGGTGCTTGGCCTTCTGGAACTTCTTGACCTCGGTCTTGGTCTGGCTGTCGAACTTGCCAGTGACCTTGGTGTGGTAGTTGACGGCGGTGAGATCACTCTGCAGCGTCTTCACCGAGGAGCCCCGCTGCCCGTACTGCAACGTGGGCTGACTGGACTTCTGCGTTGTCTTCTTGGCGGTTTTGTGTGCAACCTGCTTTGCAGAAGCAAAGGCCGGAATCAGTGCGCTGAGGACTCCCACGAGCGCGACGGCAAGCAGGCGCCTGCCGACGTTGTGTTTGAAAAACGACAAACCAACCCCTTCTCTTTCTATAACGCCTACGGGGTTAGCTGTCGGGCTCGCGCAAGAAAGAGCTGCGCTACACGGAAGGGAAGTCCGCGATTCGCCCCAAGAGCCCGGCCGGGCTCAAACAACTGGGTTCCCCCGCTCCCCTGCACAGGTGTGCAAGGGACTCGGCTGGGTGTGCTGCGCGAGCAGGATACAACATCGCCTTCAGGGAACAAGCCGAAACTCCTCCTTAAGGTGAGATAAGCTGCACCGCATGGCTGCTGATTACACACCTAACCAGGTAAAAGCCCAATTGCTGCAAGGGGATGTGCAGCTTTTGGACGTCCGCCAACAGCACGAATACGACGCTGGACGAATTTCCGGTGCAAAGTTAATCCCGCTCTCAGAGCTCGCCGCGGGGGCCCAGGAGCTGGACAAGGAGCGGCCCGTGATCGTCTACTGCCGCTCCGGGGGACGCTCGGCGATGGCCGCCACCGCCCTGGAGCAGGCCGGCTTTGAGGTCCACAACATGACCGGCGGGCTGCTGGCCTGGTCAGAGAACGGGCTGGAGCTTGAGCCCGAGGGCGGCGAGGTAGCCGAGCCCTAGGAGGCGCATCAGGCCGCTGCTGTGCGAGTTGTGGAGGGGCCCGCCTTCGCGGCCACATGGCCGCTCCGGCACCCTCCCGCCAGCAGCGGCCCCAGAAGCGCTAAAGCTTTACGACGTTGATCGCCTTCGGGCCCTTGGGACCGGCCTCCTCCTCATAGGAGACCTTTGAGCCCTCGGCCAGCGAGCGGTACCCGTCAGCGTCGATCGCGGTGTGGTGGACGAACAGGTCGCGGCTGCCCTCATCAGGTGTGATGAAGCCGAAGCCCTTCTCGTCGCTGAACCATTTGACGGTTCCAGTTGCCATGGTGGCTGTACTCCTCCGTAGTCTGAGTGCTGCTGCCGGAGGTCACGTCACCATCGGAGCCTGCACCTGCGTGTGTTTGCCGCGTGTTAAGCGGCCGTAGCGCGAAACTAGCACGGGTACGCGGGCCTCACGGCGCTCGGTCACAAACCTTTCACTCCCTGGAAACAGACGCCGTCGCGATGGACAACGAACTTATCCCTGGAATCCCGCTCGATCTGGTTCAAATTCGCACCAGCCGCTCCTCAGGGCCCGGCGGCCAGCACGCGAACGTGACCTCCTCAAAAGTGGAAGCAAGCCTTGAGCTCGCCGCGGCCACGGGGCTGAGCGAGACCCAGCGCCAACGCCTGGAGGACAAGCTCGGCGCGCGGATCACCGCCACGGCCCAGGACACGCGCAGCCAGACGCGCAACCGCGAGCTGGCGCTGGCACGGCTCGCCGAGCGCGTCAGCCAGGCCCTGCGGGTCGAGAAGCCACGCCGGGCCTCACGCCCTACGCGCGCGAGTAAAGAGCGGCGGCTGGCGGCGAAACGCCGCACGGGCGAGCTCAAGCGCGGACGCCGGCGCCCACCCGAGGATTGAGCAATGCGCTGGCTCGTGGACGGAATGAACGTGATCGGCACCCGCCCGGACAAATGGTGGAAGGACCGCGACGCGGCGATGCTGCGCCTGGTCGACGAGCTCGAACGCTGGGCCGCGGCGGAGAACGAGGACGTGACCGTGGTGTTCGAGCGCCAGCCCTCACCGCCAATCCGCTCGTCCGTGATCGACGTGGCCCACGCGCCGAAGCCCAAGCGTGATGCGGCCGACGATGAGATCGTGCGCCGGCTGAAACAGGACCCCCAGCCCCACCAGATTCGCGTTGTAACCTCGGACCGCTGGTTGTCAGAGCGCGCCCACAGCGAGGGCGCGACGGTCGAGGGCGCGGACTTCTTCCGCCGGCGGCTGGACGGCGGCTTCTGAAGCCAGTGAGATGAGTAGTTCCACGACCACGCGTGCCGGATAAGGTCGGATGATGCTTCGCCGGATCTGCGTCCTCGCCTCGCCAAGGCCACCAGCCTTGACTTCGGCTTGCGTCCTTGACCGGCTCGGTCCCCGACCTTCCCCGGCATCCGGACTCGCCCGTTTGGTCGATCGTGGTCTCTCACGCGGCCGTGGAACTACTCATCTAGGGCCTTGTTCACCACGCTGTCACAATCAAGCTGATGGCTGACGAGACGCCAGGCGCGCCGCAGACCGGCCAGGAGCCCACACGGGGGGAGAATCGCCCCCGCGGGCGTAACCTGCGCCTGCCGCCGCCGGGCTCGGGAAGCAGCGAACCGCCGCGCCCGCCCGGGTCCAAGAACGGCGCTGACGGCCGCTCCCAGCAGCATCCGGGCTTGGGCAACAACAACCAGAACAACCGCCCGCCGAACCGCCGCACCAACTGGGCGGTGCTGGCCGCCGTGGTGGCGATCCTGATCGGGCTGAACATGTGGATCTCCTCCCAGGTGCTCAACAGCCCCCGGATCCGGCTCCCCTACAACGAGTTCCTCAGCGAGGTCCAGCAGGGGAACGTCGCCACGGTCACGACCGACGCGGACGCCGTGCAGGGCACCTTCAAGCAGGCGGTCGCCGATCCCAGCTCCAACAAGGAGACCAAGAACTTCGGGACCCAAATCCCAAGCTTCGCGCCGCGCACCTCGCTGTATGACCTGCTGGTCAAGAAGGACGTCCAGCTGAACGCCCAGAACCCGAACTCCGGGCCCGGGATTGTTGAGGAGATCATCGTCAGCTTCGGCCCCGCGCTGTTGATCATCCTGCTGGTGATCTTCGTGATGCGCCGGGCCGCGGGGGCCGGCGCCGGCGGCCTGATGTCCTTCGGCCGCTCCAGCGCGCGCCGGGTCGAGGGTGATGACCAGCACGTCACCTTCAACGACGTGGCCGGCATCGACGAGGCCAAGGGCGAGCTGTATGAGATCGTCGACTTCCTCAAGGAGCCGGAGAAGTACCTGCGCCTGGGCGCCAAGATCCCGCGCGGCGTGCTGCTCTCAGGACCGCCCGGCACCGGTAAGACGCTGCTGGCCCGGGCCGTCGCGGGCGAGGCGAACGTCCCGTTCTTCCAGATGTCCGCCTCAGAGTTCGTGGAGATGATCGTCGGCGTCGGCGCCAGCCGCGTACGCGATCTCTTCAACCAGGCCAAGGAGGCCGCCCCGGCGATCATCTTCATCGACGAGCTGGACGCCATCGGCCGCTCACGCTCGTCCGGCGGGCCGAACCTGTCGGGCGGTCACGATGAGCGCGAGCAGACGCTGAACCAGATCCTGACCGAGATGGACGGCTTCGACCCCCGCTCCGGCGTGATCGTGCTCGGCGCCACCAACCGGCCGGAGATCCTCGACCAGGCGCTGCTGCGTCCGGGCCGCTTTGACCGCCGGGTCGTGGTCCAGCCGCCCGACCGGGTCGGCCGCGAGAAGGTGCTGAAGGTGCACACGCGCAGCGTCCCGCTGTCGCCCGACGTGGACCTCGGCGGGCTCGCCTCCACGACGCCGGGGATGGTCGGCGCCGACCTCGCGAACCTGGTCAATGAGGCCGCGCTGCTGGCCGCCAAGCGCAGCCATGAGAAGGTCGGCAAGCTCGACTTCACCGACGCGCTGGAGCGAATCGTGCTGGGCGCCGCCCGCCAGGTCGTGATGAGCGACGCGGACCGCCGCCGGACCGCCTACCACGAGGCCGGGCACGCGATCGTCGGGATGCTCACCCCCGGCGCCGACCCGGTGCGCAAGGTCTCGATCATCCCCCGCGGCCAGGCCCTCGGCGTGACCTTCTCCGCGCCGGACGCGGACCGCTTCAACCACGATGAGCGCCACCTGATGGCCCAGATCAAGGTTGCGCTGGGCGGGCGCTGCGCCGAGGAGGTCGTGTTCGGCGACCTGACAACCGGCGCCGAGTCAGACATCCAGCAGCTCACGCGGATCGCGCGCTACATGGTCGGGCGCTGGGGCATGAGCTCGGCGATCGGCCCGGTGGCGGTGCTGGCCTCCGAGGAGTCGAGCTTCCTGCTGCCCGGCGCCGCTGAGGCGTCCGAGCAGACCCAGCAGCTGATTGACAAAGAGGTCCACCGGATCGTCGACAACGCCCACCGCGAGGTGATCGAGCTGCTGACCGAGCGCCGCGCGAGCCTCGATGATCTGGTCACCGAGCTGCTGGCCGAGGAGACCCTGGATGAGGCCGACGCCTACGCGGCCGCGGGGTTGACCCGTGACTCCGCCTCGGGCTCGGGCTCTGACAACGGCTCGGTCGGCGTGGACGGGGTCCGCGCCTCATCACCGGGCAAGCCCGAGTAGTCGGGCTTTGAGCCGGTGGCCGACGGGGGCACACCGACGACGGCGCGATCACGGCCGCCGCGCTTGGCCGCATACAGCGCCTGATCAGCGCCGTCGAGCAGGCGCTGGGAAGTGGTCGCGCCGCGCACCGAACAGACGCCGGCGGAGACGCTCAGGTCGAGCTTCAGCGCAAGCCCGGTCTGGGCTACGGCCGCACGCGCGCGCTCAACGCCTTGGCGCGCCTCAGCCAGGCTCGTCTCGGGCATCAGCCAGGCGAACTCCTCGCCGCCGAAGCGCGCCACCAGCTCACCGGCCCGCGCCTGGTTGCGCAGCGTGGCGGCAACCCAGCAGAGGACCTCATCGCCGTACAGGTGGCCGTGGGTGTCGTTGATCTGCTTGAAGTGATCGATGTCGAAGATCGCCAGCGCCAGCTCGCGGCTGTTGCGCGCCGCGCGGTCGAGCTCCAGGCGCATCTGCTGATCGAAGCTGCGCCGGTTGGCGATCCCGGTGAGGCCGTCCTGGGTGGCGTCAACCGCAAGCTGGTCGACCAACTCACGCTGGCGCTGTTGGGTGGCGCGCAGGCGCCGCACCAGCAGCAGCGTCATGCTCGCGACCACGCAGGTCACGAGCATCACCATCGCCATCGCGGAGACGCTCGTCATCGAGTACTTGTGGCCGCGCACGAACGCCTCGGACACGCCGAGTGTCAGCGCCGCGCCGACGATCGCGAAGATCAGCTCCCGGGACTTGTTGCGCACCGCGGCCAAGGCCGGCGGCAGGATCACCAGCGTGTCGAACCCGGGGTTGGCACCGCTGGCATAGCGGATCAGCCCGACCGAGACGAGCAGCGCCAGCGTCCCGGCGATGAAGCGCGGCGTGTTGGCGGGCCCGCGCTCCCACAGGTACAGCAGCGCGGCGACGCAGGCCTGCAGCGCACAGGCCACGCCGAGCACGGGCCAGTGGCTGTGATCGGCGACGCCGACAAGCGCCCAGGTGACGACGAAGATCGCCAGAAACGGCAGTACATAGCGCCCCGTCCGGGGATGTGACCTCGGTGTCTCACCCTGCAGCATGAGTAGCATTATGACCAGAATCGCGGCTAGAACGCAATCTGGTTTGTGTTTTCTGTGTGGTTCAGGGCAGCTTGACGGCGCCGCCCTGCCACTGGAGGCGCCGCTTTAGTCAGTCAGCTTGGTCATCTTGGCCAGCTCTTCATGGCACTCGACGACCCTGCGCTTGACCGGATCGGAGTCCGGCCGGTCATGGACCAAGTCCCAGGTGCGGTCCGCTACCTCCCGTGCCGTCTCGGGTGTGGCGGACTCAAACAGCTTGTTGACGAGCGTCAGCTCAAACTGGTTGATCTGGTCTTCGGGTTTGCCCGGCTCCATCTTCGGCAGCGGCTCACCCGTCGCTTCACGCCACATGCCCGTGGCCACCAACAGCCGGTTTCTCAGTTGGATCTGATCCATGATTCGCCTGATGTTCTCAGGAAAGAGCCGGAAGCGCCTGCACCCTGTCCAGCACCGGCGCGAACAGGTCCCCGCGCTGCTCGATTCGCTTGATTACGGCGTCAGGACCGAAGCGCAGCAGCTCCGGATCGGCCTGCGCTCTTGCGGCCTCCAGTTCCTCCCAGCTGACCGGCGTGGAGACGCTGGGCGTTGCGGTGGCGCGCATCGAGTAGGCGGTCACGGTCGTCTTGGAGCGGCTGTTCTGGCTCCAGTCAACGAGCACCCGGCCCACGCGCCGGGCCTTGGTCATGCGCGCGGTCACCAGCTCCGGGAGGCGTTGCTCCAGCAGCTCGGCGATCCGCTTCGCCGCCGCCTTGGTCTGGGCGTAATCGACGTCCGGGCGGTTCAGCGGCACGTACACCTGCAGCCCCTTGGAGCCTGAGGTCTTCACGCAGCTGACCAGGCCGAACTGGTCGAACAGGCCCTTCAGCAACACGGCGACCTCGGCGCACTGAATGATCCCCGCCGGCGCACCGGGGTCGAGGTCGAAGGCCAGCAGCGTCGGGACCGCGGGCGCGGCCGCCAGCGCCAGTGAGGTGTGCAGCTCTATGTCGGCCAGGTTGGCCAGCCAGACGAGCGTGGCGGACTCATTGACCAGCGTGTAGTCGATCTCGTCGATACGCGCGGTCTCCACCCAGTCCGGCCGGTGCGAGGGCGAGTTCTTCTCATAGAAGAAGCTCTGATCGACCCCGTTGGGATAGCGCTTCAGGGTCAGCGCACGGTTGCGGAGGTGCGGTAGGACGGTGTCGGCGACAGCGGCGTAGTAGTCGATCAGCTGGCCCTTGGTGAACCCCGTTTCCGGGTACAGGACCTTGTCCTGGTTGCTGAGCTTCAGTTGGCGGCCCTCGGGGCGGACTTCCGTGGCTGGCTTGTCATCGCGCAGGCCCTTGTATGAGGGCGCGCGCATGATCCCGTCGGCGGTCCACTCGGAGAACTCGATCTCCGCCACCAGCTCCGGTCTGACGTACACGGCGTTGGGCGGGAGCTTCGGTTTGGGGTCGAAGGGACACTCAGGCTGGACCAGCGGCGCCAGGCGCTGCTTCAGCTCGGCCAGCGTCTGGTCGCTGAAACCCGTGCCGACCCTGCCCGTATAGGTCAGGGCTGTCGAGTTTTGGGCGCTATAGCGCCCATTAGCGTGCTCATCCCCCCGGTACTGCCCGGTCAGCAGCGCCCCGATCCGCTCCGCGCGCTGGCCCTCCCCCGGCAGCCAGCCGCCGATCACGAACTCCTGGCGGCGCGTGTGCTTCAGCTTGATCCAGGCGTCTGAGCGCCTCCCCGGGACGTACGTCGAATCCAGCCGCTTGGCGATCACGCCTTCAAGGCCGGCCTGCCGGGTGGCAGCCAGCAGCTCCTCACCGGTGCCGATGTGCACGTCCGGGACGTACACGTCCAGGTCCAGGGACTCCAGCAGCCGGCGCCGCTCGCGGTAGGGCTCCGCGGTCAGATCGTCACCGCCCAGAACCAGCAGGTCAAAGGCGACGTACACGACAGGCACCTCGGTGAGCAGCGCTTCGCCGGGCCGGCCCACGTGCATGCGGCGCTGAAGCAGCCCAAAGCTCGGGCGGTTGTGAGCGTCAAAGGCGACGATCTCACCGTCCAGGACCGCGCCGCCGGGAAGCTCCAGCTCCGGATAGGAGGCCGTGATGTCGCGGCCGTTGCGCGAGAACAGGCGCCCGTCCGCCGCGATCGCCCGCACCCCGTCCCACTTGATCTCGAACGCCCAGTTGGCGGGATCGGCCGGCAGCGCACCGGCACGCGCGAGCATCGGCTGTGGCGGCGGTTCTCCTGACATAGGCCGCAAACTATCCTCGGCGGCCGTGCTGGTCGTCACCTGGAACGTGAACTCGCTGCGCGCGCGGCTCCCGCGCGCGCTGGAGTTCCTGGAGTTGCACCGGCCCGACGTTGTCTGCCTGCAGGAGACCAAGTGCGCGCCCGAGCAGTTCCCGGTCGCGGAGCTGGCGGACGCGGGCTACAGCGCCGAGCACCACTCGGGCGGGCGCTGGGCGGGCGTGGCGCTGCTGGCACGTGACGGGCTGAGCCTGACCGATCCGGCCTTCGGTCTGCCCGGTGAGCCGGCCGCCGATGAGGCGCGTTGGGTCGAGGCTTCCGTAAGCGGGCTGCGGGTCATATCGACCTACGTACCGAACGGCCGCACCCTGGAGAGCCCCGAGTTTCCGCGCAAGCTGCGCTTCCTGGAGGCGGCCGCCGACCGCGTCGCCGAGCTCAAAGCCGGCGACGCGACCGTCCTGCTCAGCGGAGACTTCAACGTCGCGCCGGCCGATGCGGACGTATATGACCCCGAACAGTTCGTCGAGTCAACGCACGTGACCGCGGAGGAACGCTCGCGCCTGGCCGCCATCGGACTGGTCGACGCCTACCGCCACCTGCACCCCGACACCCAGCAGTTCACCTGGTGGGATTACCGCGGCGGGAACTTCCACAAGGGCCTGGGACTGCGGATCGACCTGGCGCTGATCTCCGAGTCGCTGGTGCCGCGCCTGGCCCATGTGGGTATTGATCGCAACTTCCGCAAGGGTCAGAAGCCTTCTGACCATGCGCCGCTGCTGATCGAGCTGCGCGCGGAGTAGCCTCCCTGCGGTGAGCAGCGCCAACTTCCGCAGCGTCTTGGGACGCCTGCCCACAGGCGTCGTGGTGGTCACCGGCGGTGTCCCGGAAACGCCCAGCGGCCTGGTGGTCGGCTCGTTCATGTCGGTTTCCCTCGACCCGCCGCTGGTCGCCGTCTGCCCGGCCAAGACGTCGACAAGCTGGCCGGCGATCGAAGCCCAGGGCGAGTTCTGCGCGAACGTGCTCCACCACAGCCAGTCCGATCTAGCGCGCACGTTCGCGAAGTCGGGCGGCGACAAGTTCGCGGGGGTTCCGACGCGGCGCTCCCCCGCCACCGGCTCACCGCTGCTCGAGGGCGTGGCGGCCTGGATCGACTGCCGGATCCATCAGACGATCGAGGCCGGCGATCACCTGCTGGTGCTCGGAGAGGTACTGGAGTTGGCGGCCGGCGACGAGGACGGCGCGCTGGTGTTCCACGCCGGCAGCCTCAAAGCCCTGGACTGAGCGGAAAAGGCTTCTTCGCCTCCGCTTATGGGGGGTTACGATCCTGAGCAGGGATGCCATCTGTTCTTGTAGTCGATGACGAGCCCGCCGTACGCCGCGCCCTGGAGCGCGCGCTGGCGCTTGAGAGCTACGACGTGACGCTCGCGGCCGACGGGCGCGAGGCGCTGGACCGCCTGGCCGAACGCCCGGCCGACGCGGTCGTACTGGACGTGATGATGCCCGGCATAGACGGGCTCGAGGTTTGCCGCCGGCTGCGCGCCGCGGGCGACCGCACCCCGGTG
>JAFMRN010000192.1 GCA_017354065.1 Solirubrobacterales bacterium | reverse complement strand
CTGGCGCTCCGGTCGTGGGCGCGAACCTGGGCAAGAACCTGGACACCCCGCTGGAGCGCGCCGCCGAGGACTACGTAGCGGTTGCCCGGATGCTGGCGCCTGTCAGCGACTACCTGGTGATCAACGTTTCCTCCCCGAACACCCCGGGGCTGCGGGCGCTTGAGGCCGTGGAGGCCCTGGCTCCGCTGGTCGACGCCGTGGCGCGCGAGATCTCTGACAAGCCGCTGCTCGTGAAGATCAGCCCGGACATGGCCGACGCGGACGTTGCGGCCGTCGCGGAGCTGGTCGCCTCAGCGGGGTTGGCGGGCGTGATCGCGACCAACACGACCGTCGACCGTGGGGTCCTGTCTCCGCCGGGGCGCGCTGAGGTGGCGTGGTTTGAGGGCGGGGGCGTTTCCGGAGTGCCCGTGGCGCCGCGTTCGCTTGCCGTGCTAGCGCTCCTACGCGCGCGCCTGCGTGAGACCGACGCGATCATCATCTCGGTCGGCGGCGTTAGCGGCGCGGACGACGTTTGGGCGCGGATCCTTGCCGGCGCGACCCTGGTGCAGGCCTACACCGGCTTCATCTACGGCGGCCCGGCCTGGCCGGCGCGGGTCAACCACGATCTGGCCGCGCGGGTGCGGGCGGCGGGTGCCGGGTCGATTCAGGAGCTCGTGGGCGCCGGTTTGAGTTAGCCTGGCATCTATGACCCAGCTCGCGATGGTAGGCCTCGGACGGATGGGCGCAAACATGGTGCGCCGCCTTGTAAAAGCCGGCCACGACCTCGTGGTCTACGACGTGAACGCGGAGGCGGTCTCCTCGCTTGCTTCGGAGACGCGCGCCACCGGCGCGAGTTCGCTTGAGGATCTCGTGGCGAAACTGACGCCCCCCCGGAACATCTGGGTGATGGTGCCGGCCGCCTTCACCGACGACACGATCTTCAAGCTGGCTGATCTGGTCCAGGCCCACGACACGCTGATCGACGCCGGCAACAGCCACTACCACGACGACCTGGCCCGCGCCGAGAAGCTCGAGCCCAAGGGGATCAATTACGTCGACGTCGGCACCTCCGGTGGCGTGTTCGGGCTGGAGCGCGGCTACTGCCTGATGATCGGCGGGCCTGATGAGGCCGTCCAGCGCCTGGACCCGATCTTCAAGTCCCTGGCCCCCGGCGTCGGCGAGATCGAGCGCACCCCGGGTCTAACTGGGGAGCCCAGCACGGCCGAGCAGGGCTATCTGCATTGTGGTCCGGCCGGCGCGGGCCACTTCGTGAAGATGGTCCACAACGGGATTGAGTACGGGCTGATGGCCGCCTACGCGGAGGGCCTGAACATCCTGAAGGGCGCCGGGTTCGGCTCTGAGCAGCGCGACAGCGACGCTGAGACGGCGCCGATTGCCGACGCCGAGCGCCTCTACCACTATGACCTGGACATCGGTTCGATCTCCGAGGTCTGGCGGCGCGGCTCGGTGGTCGCCTCCTGGCTGCTCGATCTGACCGCGGCCGCGCTGGCCGAGTCACCCGATCTCAAGGAGTTCGGTGGCCGCGTGTCCGACTCCGGTGAGGGGCGCTGGACGATCCACGCCGCGATCGATGAAGGCGTCCCCGCTGATGTCCTGACCGCCGCGCTGTACTCGCGCTTCAGCTCACGGGGTGACGGCGAGTACGCCAACAAGCTGTTGTCGGCGATGCGCAAGCAGTTCGGCGGGCACGACGAGAAGCCCGCGAGCTGAGCATGGGTCGAAAGGGTCCTTATATGGACCCTTTCGACCGTCGCTGACTACCCTAGGCGTCGTCCAGGGCGATTAGCTCAGCTGGTAGAGCGCCTCGTTTACACCGAGGATGTCGGCGGTTCGAGCCCGTCATCGCCCATCCTGAGCGGGATGGCACCGGGGCCTGGCTGGACGTCTATCTCGTCCACGCTCTCCAGCAGGTGGCCGTGCTCGCAGCTGAGGGCGACGGTTGTCAGGCCGCCACACCCGCGGTGGCGGTGGATCGTGGCCGGGCCGGCCGGGCCGCTGAGGTGCGTGTCGCCCCAGGCCTTCAGCGCGGAGAGGACCGGGAAGAGCTCTTTGCCCGCCGGAGTCAACCAGTACTCGGTCCGAGGTCGTTGGCCCGGTTCCTGGTAGGGGCGGCGTTCCAGTACGCCGGCGTCGACCAGCATCCGCAGGTCCCTGGTCAGGACCGCCGGGGAGATCCCAATGTGCTGAGCGATCTCGTCAAAGCGGTGTAGGCCGCGGAACACCTCGCGCAGTACCAGCAGCACCCACGGCTTGCCGACCATCTCCAGGGTCAACCCGATGCTGCAGTTCTCCGGATCCTGCTCGCGCCAGTCCATACGGATATGGTAGCTGGCTACTTGACTGAAAGTCAGATCTGGTGCAGGATGCTGGCTACACCACTGAAAGTCAGACAGGAGTCCGCATGCCCTTTGTCCGCATCTCCGCCCCGGCCACAAGCAGCGTCGAGCAGCGGCGCGCGATCGCCGCCGGCGTCCACCGCGCGCTGGTCGACGCGCTCGGCATACCGGCCGGGGACCGCTTCCAGCTGATCAGCAGCTATCGGCCGGATGAGGGGGTCTTTGACCCGGACTACCTTGACGTTGCTCGCCAGGACGTGGTTGTGGTCGAGATCACCCTGGTGCGCGGCCGGACCGACGAGCAGAAGCGTGCACTATATGGTCGCATCAAGGCCGAGCTCGTTGCCGCCGGCGTCCGCAGTGAGGACGTGTTCGTCACGCTGACCGAGAACGACCGGGCCGACTGGTCTGTGGGCGACGGGCAGGCGCAGGTGCTGGATCTGCCACGCCCCGACCTGGCCGAGCCCGTGGCCGAGCGGCTCGCGTTCACGGTCGGATCCGACGCGCGCAACCGTCTGGCCGCTAGCAGCGATCCGGGCCGTGACGGGGCGCTCGCCGCGCTGGAGAGCTTCTACCACGCGCTCAACCACGCCGACCTGGACCTGCTGGAAGCGGTATGGCTGGATGATCCGCTGGTCCAGCTCAACAACCCGCTGGGCGGCATCCTGCGCGGACGGGAGCAGATCACCGCTCTTTACGCGCGCGTGTTCAGCGGACCCGTCCGGCTCGGGGTCCGCTTCGAGGAGATCGTTGCCTTCACGCCGGCCCCTACCGCGATCATCTTCGCCGGTCGCGAGCGCGGTAGCTATGGCGACCTGGAGCTTGCGATCCGTACCACGCGGTGCTTTACCTACCAGCCCGCGCGCGGCGGCTGGCGCCAGACTCACCACCACGGCTCGATCGATGATCCTGAGCAGCTGCGTCGCTATCAGCAGGCCGTGGCCGGCTGAGGTCCAACCTTCAAAGCCGCCTGGAGCCCGGCACGGACCGACTGGGGTTCGCGGCCGAGCAGCGTCGCGAGGGCTGGATCGCTGACCGCGAACTCACCGCAGCGGGCGGCGCGGAAGGTGTCGAGGAACACGCGGGCAAACGGCGCGGGCAGGCCCCCGCTGATGAGACCGGCCACATAGGACTCATCGTCAACTACTACGTGGCGAATGCTGCGACCCGTGGCCTGCGAGAGGATCGCCGCCACTTCCTCGAGGCTTATGGCCTTCGGGGAGGTCAGTGGTGGAGTCGGGCCGTCATCCTGGTTCGCGCCGGCGAGCAGCGCGGCCGCCGCTTCCCCAAGGTCTTCCCGGCTTGTCCAAGCTGTCGGCCCGCTGGCCGGGGTCCGCAGCTCGCCGGTCTCTGTCGCGTTGCCGACGTGGAACAGCAGGCTCGAGGTGTAGTAGCCGTTGCGCAGCGCCACGTATGGCTTGCCCTGCGCCGCCAGGTGGGCTTCGACCGCGGCGTGGTCGCGCGCGGGCGCGAACAGCGAGTCGGCGCTGGCCGCCTGGTGGCTTGTGTAGAGCACGCGGCGGGCCCCGGCTGCGTAGGCGGCGTCGATCGCGGCTGTACTTTGAGCCACACCCTCCGCTCCGAGCTTGTCGACGGAAACCACGAGCACCTGGGATGCGTCCTCGAACGCCGCGCCCAGGGATGGCGGATCGCTGAAGTCACCGCTGCGCACGCGCACTCCTCGTGCTTGCAGGGACTGGGCGCGGCTGGGGTCGCGGACGCTAACCCCGATCTGGTCGGGCGGGATGCGCTTGAGCAGGCAGTCGACTACGTGGGAGCCGAAGTTGCCGGTGGCGCCGGTGACGACAATCATGCGGACCTCGTTTGTATGGAGAGGATGGCGGCGTTCTGCACTATGCGAAACGCTACGGTATCGTTTCGTATCGACTCGCAGTGGAGGCAAGTTGAAAGCGCAGGACAAAAAACTGGCGCGCGGCAGGCCGCGCGACCCGAGTCGGGACGCTGTGATCCTTGAAGCCGCCCTCGAGTTGCTGAAAGATGTGGGCTATGACCGGCTCTCAGTCGGCTCGATTGCGGCGCGCGCCGGCGTCAGCAAGGCGACGATCTACCGCCGCTGGGCCAATAAGGCAGCGCTGGTTGCCTCCGCGGTAGAGCAGCGCGGTGGTGGCGCACCGCCGGATACGCGCGGGGCGGGGCTTCGGGGAGCACTGCTGACCGTCCTGAGCTGGCTGGCACAGGCGATCGCTGGGCAGGAGGTGGGCTTACTGGCAGCGGTGATCGCCGGCATGCGCTCTGATCCGGAGCTGGCGGCGGCCATGCGTACCCGGCTGCGCCGGGACCAGGAAGCGATGGCTGAGGCCACGCTCAGCCAAGCGGTCGAGCAGGGTGAAACGCTCGCACCGGATGCCGCCCGCCTTTTCAGCGAGATCGCGCCGGCGATGGTCGTCCACCGACTGATCTTCGTAGGCGAGCCCTATGATCCGGCCTTTCTCGAACACATGGTTGATGACGTCCTGCTGCCGTTGCTGCGCGGTCCGGCGACCTAGGAGAGGACGACGGCAGCCTCGTCGGCGGCAAGGTTCATGACGCGCTGCTGGTAACGGCGCCACACGGGTGCGACCAAGCGGCGGATGATCAGCGCGCGACCGCGACGGGGGTGGAACGCGTAGGTCCAGCCGACGTGGGTGGCCGACGGTCCAGCGGAGAACCGCCAGCTGCCCTCCACGTGTGAGACGAGTAACGCGAGCGGACCGGTGAACTCGTCCAGCCGGTAGCTGAAATGGTTCGGCCGTTCATAGCCGGTCAACTGCTCGTGCGCGGTGCTTTTGTCAGATAGCTCCACTCGGCGGCTCGCGCCGACCCGG
>JAFMRN010000397.1 GCA_017354065.1 Solirubrobacterales bacterium | reverse complement strand
CGCTGCTGAGGACCGCGACAATCCGGGCCGATGGCACGGATCGCGGTGGTGGGACATGTCGAGTGGGTGCAGTTCCTGTCCTTGGCGAAGCTGCCCGCGCACGGCCAGATCACGCCGGCTGAGCGCGTCCGGGTCAACGCCGCCGGCGGCGCGGTGGTCGCCGCGACGGTACTCGCGAGGCTCGGCGCGGAGGTTGAGTTCTTCGGCGCGGTCGGCGCTGATGACCTGGGTGATCAGGCGATAGCCCAGCTCGAGCTGGCCGGCATCAGCGCCCACTGCGTGCGGCGGCCGAGCCCGAGCCGCGAGGTGATCACGTTCCTGGACAACGATCACGAACGATCGATCGTCACGCTCGGGGAGCGGCTCGCACCCGCGGGCGATGATGAGCTGGACTGGGCGCGGCTGGAAGAGATGGACGGCGTGTACTTCACGGCGGGCGATCAGGGTGCGCTCGCGCATGCGCGCCGCGCGCGGCTGCTGACCACGACCCCGCGGATCGCCGAGCAGCTGATCAACGTCGACGTCGAGCTGGACGCCCTGATCTACAGCGGCGATGACCACGCCGAGGTCGATTGGGCGGGACAGTTGGCTTCTCACGCCCGGTTGCAGGTGATCACCGACGGCGGTCACGGCGGGCGTTGGACCGGCGCGTCACGAGGCAGCTGGGAGCCGGTGGAACGTCCCGGGCCGTTTATCGACAGCTACGGGGCCGGGGACTCGTTTGCGGCCGGGTTCACCTACGGGCTTGCGGTTGCAGGTGATCCGCGTGAGGCAGCACGGACCGGAGCGGAGTGCGGCGCGCGGGCGCTGACTCACGCCGGCGGGCCTTAGCGCCACTCCAGGGACGCGGCCCCGTAGCGCCCGGGCGCGCGCGGGGGGCCTGTGATCGGGTTGACCGCTGTGATCGTGGAATGCGGCGTGGCGATCACGTGCATCGGCACGGGTAGGTCGACCGGCTCGCCGGTCGGCTTGTCCAGCGCGTACAGCTCGGTCGCCGTGCGCGCCAGAGACAAGTGTGCCACGCCGCCGCGCCGCAGCAAGGCCAGCGCGGCGGCAGCCGCACCGAACCCGGTCGCGTAATCAAGCGCCTGCACCGGCAACGCGCCGGGAGAGCCATCCGGCTTGGAGTAGCTCAGCCCGATCCCGCACGCGGACTGCACGATCGAGTCGAACCCGCGCTGTTGAGCCCACGGACCGGTGTCACCCCAAGCGTCGAGATGGACGATCGCCAGGTGCGGGTGGCGCGCGTGCAGCGTTTCGGGATCCAGGCCGAAGCGCGCCAGCGCCCCCGGCCGGTAGCCGAGCACGACTATGTCGGCGTCCGCGGCAAGTGCGTGTATCTGGGCCAGTGTCTCGGAGTCGGTCAGGTCCGCACGGGCCACGCGCTTGCCGGCGTTCACATCGAGGTGCTGTTCCAGCAGCTCGGGGTTCTGGGGCGGGTCTACCCGCAGCACGTCGGCACCCAGCGCAGCCAGGAACTTCGTGGCGACCGGGCCAGCGATCACCCGCGTGAAGTCCAGGACCCGCAGGTCTTCTAAACGCAAAACCCGCTGGTCAAGCTCCCCAGGGCTGAAACGGATCCACGGCTCAGCCGCCTCCGCCTGCCCCATCGGGCTCGCAAGCCATTGCGCGCGCGAGCGCAGCGCCGCGGCGACTCCGCCCTCGGCGCGGATCGCTTCCTCGGCTTCGGTGGCGCTGACCCGCGCCAGCGCGCGCGTCAGCTCGTCACGGT
>JAFMRN010000191.1 GCA_017354065.1 Solirubrobacterales bacterium | reverse complement strand
CTGCTAGGTGCCCGGCGTCGATCCCCGCTGATGCCAGCGCGAGCACACACAGCTCGCGGACCTCCAGCGCGGTCGGGGGCGCCTTCAGCTCTTCAGTTACCTCGTCGGCGTCCCCGCGGACCAGTAGCTCCAACCCCAAGACCTCGATGTCGAGGCCGTTGGCGCTCATGCGCTCTTGGCGGAGCGGATCGGCGCCGTCTGCGCCTGGGCGTGCTCGTTGTAGGCGGCCACGATCCGGCGCACCATCTTGTGCCGCACCACGTCCTCCTCGTCGAAGCGGATGAACTCGACGCCCTCCACCCCGTCGAGGATCTCGGCGGCGGCGATCAGGCCCGAGGTCTGGTCGCGCGGCAGGTCGATCTGGGTGGTGTCGCCGGTGATCACCATCTTCGACCCGAACCCGAGCCGGGTCAGGAACATCTTCATCTGCTCCGGCGTCGTGTTCTGCGCCTCGTCGAGGATGATGAAGCTGTCATCGAGCGTCCGGCCGCGCATGAAGGCCAGCGGCGCGACCTCAATCACGCCGCGTTCCATGTAGCCGGACACCTTCTCCGGATCGAGCATCGTGTGCAGCGCGTCGAACAGCGGCCGCAGGTACGGGTCGACCTTGGCCATCAGGTCGCCGGGGAGGAAGCCCAGGCGCTCACCGGCCTCGACCGCGGGCCGCGTGAGGATGATGCGGTTGACCTCGCGGCTCTGCAGCGCCGCCGCGGCGGCGGCGACCGCCAGGAACGTCTTGCCGGTACCGGCCGGGCCGATCCCGAAGCTGACCGTGGCGCCGCGGATCGCGTCCACGTAGCGCTTCTGGTGCACGGTTTTGGGGGCCACCTTGCGGGTGTTGTGACGCCAGACGACGTCGTCGAGCACCGCGGCCGGGCTCTGTTTCTCACCCAGCGCGTTGGTGACCGAATCGATCGTGCCGACGTTGATCTCATGACCTTTGGACACCAGCGCGGCAAGCTCGCGCACCACCGGTTCGGCCTGGGCCACCGCCGCGGCGTCACCGTCGAGGGTGAGCACGTTGCCGCGCAGGAAGACGTCACAGGGCAGCTGCGCCTGCAGTGCCCGCAGGACGCTGTCCCCGCTGCCCGCCATCTCGGCAGCCGTCTGGTTGTCCAACTCGATCTGGGTCCTCAAGTGAGTGCCTTTCTTACCGCCGCTTGGGCGCGCTTGCCGTCGACTTGACCGTTGGTCCTGGACATCACAAGCTTCATCACCGCGCCCATCTGCTTGGGGGAGCTGGCGCCGCTCTCCCGCACCGCGTCGGCGACGATCGCGTCCAGCGCGGCATCGTCCAGCTCCGGCGGCAGATATCCCTCGATCAGCGCAGCCTCGCTGCGCTCCTTGTCCGCAAGCTCGGACCGGCCCCCTTCATCAAACTGCGCGGCCGCGTCAAGCCGGCGTTTGCGCTCCCGGCGCAACACCGCCAGCTCATCCCCCTTGCCTTCCTTGGTGTCCTTCTGCAGCTCAGAGGCAAGCAACCGCAGCGCGCCGGCTGTGTCCTTTTCACCAGCCTTCATCGCGCGAATCACGTCCGCGCGGACCTGTTCGAGCACACTCAAGCCGATTTGAAGGATAGGACCCTGGGCGGCGGAGGCGTAGCATGCTGGTCCGTGTCCGAAGCCCGAGGCTATGTCGGAACCCGAACGCTCAGCGTCGCGGCGGCACCGGATCAGGCCTTTGCGCTGCTGTCTGACCCATACCGGCTGCCGCAGTGGGCGCCCGGGATCGCGGAGAGCGTCGCCCACGAGCATGAGGACGTGTGGCGCCTGACCAGCGCGTCAGGCACACGCCTGCGGGCGATCCGCACATCCGCCGCCTTCGGCGTCGTGGACTTCGTCAGCCCCGAACCTGGTGGCCGCGGACTGTTCATCCGGGTTCTGGCCAACGCGGGTGGCAGTGAGCTGGTCTTCAGCATGGCCTTCCCGCCGGGTACCCCGCAGGCCGACATCGACGCCCAGATGACTGCGATCGAGCGGGAGCTCCAGACGGTCAGGACGCTGCTATCTGGCTATTAGCAGAAGTTGATAACCGCTGCCGGGGTTGCTCGATCCGTCGGCGTGAGCGATGTAAGAAAGGGTCAAATATGGACCCTTTCTCACCACGGAGCTTCTGGTGTATCGACACACCGTAACTCGGTCCTAGCAAGACATGACAACCCACGTCCTCGGGCTGCCCTGCGGAGCCGGCTGCGCGTCAGCGACTTTCGGTGTCTGAGCCCGAGGGCTGAGCCTCGCCTGACCCGGAACCGGTGTCGGAGCCGCTCGCGCCATCGGCTGCCGGCCGGTCCTCAAGCCCGCGGGCGTTCCCGGGAACCGGCGGCGGCGCCGGTGAGGCCTGCAGCTGGGCCTTGGGAGGCGCGGCGGGTAGCGCCGGCTGATCCAGCGCCGGCGTGTGGCCGATCCGGTTCATCTCCGCCAGGTCACGCGGGAACAGGAACTGCACAACCCAGTCGGCTACGAGCCGGGCCTTGCGGTCCAGGCCGGGCATCCAGGCGAGGTGGTAGGAGCGGGCGATCACCCAGGCCAGGAACCCCTTGACCTTGACGCCCATCAGGTTGGCTACGGCCTGATGGTGGCCGAGGTCAGCGAAGGAGCCGAGCGTCTTGAAAGTGAAGGGCTTGGGCTGTCCGCCCTTCAGAACCTCGATCACGTTCTTGCCCAACAGCGTGCCCTGGCGGATCGCGTGCTGCGCGGTCGGCGGGCAGGGCAGCCCCGGCTTGGCCGGGTCGGGCACCGCGGCGACGTCACCGAGCGCCCAGACGTTGTCAAAACCCTTGGCCCGCAGGGTCGAGTCGACGACGATCCGGCCGCGGTCGCACTCCAAGCCCAACTGGCTGCCGACCGGTGAGGCCTTCACCCCCGCGGTCCAGACCAGGGTGCGGCAGGGCAGCACCTCGTCAGTGGACAGCACGACGGCGTCATCGCGCACCTCCTTGACCGAGGTCTCAAGCCGGAAGTCGATCCCGCGCTTGCCGAGGATATTCATCGTGAAGTCGGCCAGCGGCTCCTGGATCTCGGGCATGATCCGCGGCGCGATGTCTATCAGCGTGAACTTCAGGCCCGCCTGCTGGCAGCGCGGATAGTGCTTCAGGGCCGCGTGGGCGAAGTCGGCCAGCTCAGCCATGCCTTCGAGCCCGGCGTAGCCGCCGCCGACAAACGCGTAGCTGAGGAACGCGCGCCGCTCAAAGGGGTCGTCGAGACCCTCGGCCAGCTCGAGGTTGTGGATGATCCGGTTGCGCAGCTTGGTCGCTTCCTCGATCGTCTTGAAGCCGACCCCGTGCTCGACCAGGCCCGGCACCGGGAAGGTGCGCGCGACCGAGCCCAGCGCGACTATCAGCTGGTCATAGCCGAACGTCGCCTGGCGGCCGGACATCATGTCGACGTGGATCACCTGCTCCTTGGGGTCGCCGTCGGTGACCCAGCCGACCCGCAGCGCCGTGCGCTTGAAATGCTCGCGCAGCGGCACGACCACGTGGCGTGGATCGAGCGTCCCCGCCGCCGCGCCGGGCAGCAGCGGCGCGTAGGTCAGGTAATTGGTGTTGTTGATCAGGGTGATCTGGGTGTCGGCCGGCGCGTGGCGCTCAAGCTGACGCGCGGCGTAGTACCCGCCGAATCCCCCTCCGAGAATCAGTACACGTGTCCCCACGTCGCGAAGCCTAACCAACTTGTGTACGGACCAGCCTTAAGGCCGCCCAGTCGCCCTGCACCCGACGCGCGCTTTCCGCTAGTCCGACCGCGCCAAACCGCGCGGACAGCTCGTCGGCTTCACGTTCCAGCAGCCCGCTGGCGATCACCACGGCCGGCAACGCCGAAGCCCCCACGAGCTGCTCACACCAGCTCCTCAGCAGCGGACCCAGCAGGTTGGCGAGTACCAGCGGCGCCGCGGGCGCCATCTCGGAGCGCAGATCAAAGCGGCGCACCTCCATCGCGACGCCGTTGACGTCGGCGTTCTCAGCGCTGGCGGTGACTGAAAGCGGATCAAAGTCCAGGCCCAGCACGGGCCCCCAGCCGAGCTTCGCCGCGGCGATCCCAAGCACTCCCGAGCCGCAGCCCAGGTCTACCACAGCACGCTCATCCGATGGGACCGGCTCCTCCAGCAGCAGCTCAAGGCACAGCGCCGTGGTGGCGTGCGCGCCGGTGCCGAACGCCTGGCCGGGATCGATCACAAGGTCAAGCGCGTCCGGGTGAGCCGGAGACCAAGGCGGGCGAACATAAAGTCGCCCGCCGACGAGTAATGGCTGATGGAAATCCCGCCAGCGCTCAGCCCAGTCGTCGGCTACCTCGCTGCTCGAAACCGACACCAGCGCGCCGCCGACGGCAGCCTCGAAGGAGGGCAGCGCCGGCAGCTCGCCGGGCGGCCCGTACACCGCATACTCCACCAACCCGTCCGGCAGCGAGACCTCCTCGACCCCGGAGGGCGCCAGCTCCAGCAGCTCGGCCAGCGCGACTTCGGCGTCCTCTGAACGGACGCGTAGCGCCAGCCGGATCACGCGCTGAAGGCGCGCTTCAGCTTCGCGAACACACCCTCATCGGGGCCCATGTTCTCGCCGGTGATCGACTCGGCCAGCTGCTCGACCAGGTGGCGCTGCTCCTTTGAGAGCTTGCGCGGGATCACCACGTTGACCACGACGCGGAGATCGCCGGTGCGGCGCCCCTGCAGGGAGGGCATCCCCTTGCCGCGCTGGATCAGCACCTCGTGGGGCTGGGTTCCCGCTGGGATCTCAAGCTCGATCGGCTCGTCAAGGGTCTCGACCTCGACGGTGGTGCCGAGCGCGGCGCGTGGCGCGGACACGTCCACGGCGGTCACCAGGTCATCACCGTCACGGACAAAGCGCGCGTCCTCCTTCACGGTGACCAGCACGTACAGGTCACCGGGCGGACCTCCGCGCTCACCCGCGTGACCGCGGCCGGACACGCGGATCCGCTGACCATGGGCGATCCCCGCGGGCACGTCGACTGACACGGCCTGGGACTGCTGGTAGCGGCCCCGGCCGCGACAGGCCTTGCACGGCGTCTGGGCGACCTTGCCGTCGCCGTCGCACTGGTCACAGGGCGCGGCACGCACGACCTGGCCGAACGGGGTCCGCGCGACCACGCGCAGCTGGCCGGACCCCTGGCACTTGGGACAGGTCTCAATCGGCGTGCCCGGCTCCGCGCCGTTGCCCCGACAGGTCTCACACAGGCCCAC
>JAFMRN010000190.1 GCA_017354065.1 Solirubrobacterales bacterium | reverse complement strand
TAGTTCTCGGTGGTGCCGGTCTTGCCGGCGGCCGGACAGCCGTAGCTGGCCGACGTGCCTGTGCCCTGGCCCTTGAGGACGCCCTGGAGCACCTTGGTCGCGGCGTAAGCCTGGCCGGCGGAGAACACGCGCCGCGGCTTGGCGTCGGTACCCGAGATCGTCTTGCCGTCCGGTTTGACGATGTGGTCGAGGATCGTCGCGTCGTAGTGGGTTCCGCCGTTGTCCATCGGCGCGTAGGCGTCTGCCATCTGCAGCGGCGAGACGCCGATCCGCAGGCCGCCGATCGACTCGGTCGGATAGCCGAACAGCGGTGAGGTGATCCCCATCTTGTGGGCCATCGCGTCGACCTTCTTCATCCCTACGTCGACGCCGAGCTGCGCGAAGACGGTGTTGTCTGAGAGCACCATCGCCTTGGTCACGTTGATATTGCCCTCATAGGAGTGCTCGGAGGTCTGCACCTTCCAGCTCGGGTCAGAGGGCAGCCAGCCGGGCAGCAGCTCGTGCGAGTTGTAGTAGGTCAGGTTCGGATCCCCGTCGTAGTCCTGCATCATCGCCATCATCACGAACGGCTTGAACGACGAACCGGACTGGCGCTGCTCATCGGCCGCGTAGTTGAAGGTCGTCTCGTCCTTGCCTACCCCGTACTTGGTGTTCTGGGCCATCGCCACGATGTGGCCGTTGTTCGGGTCGATGCTGGTGAGCGCCGCCGCCGGGTCGGACACCGCGCCCTCGTTTGCCATCAGCGACCTCTTGGCCGCCGCCTGATCAGCCAGGTTCAGCGTCGTGTAGACCTTCAGCCCGCCCTGATCCACGGTCGCCACACCGAGCTTCTTGATCAGCTGCTGGCGGATGAACTCAAACACGTAGGGCTGTTTGATCGACTGGTAGGTGCGGTTCGGCTTCAGGTGCAGGGGTTCCCTGTTGGCCTGCGCGGCCTGGGCTTTGGTGATCGTCCCGGCCTGGACCATCGACTGGAGCACCACGCTGCGCCGCTCCTTCGCCAACTTGGGATGGACCAGCGGGTTATACGAGCTGGGCGCTTGTGGCAGGCCCACGATCAGCGCGGTCTGGGCCAGATCCAGCTTGTTGACGGGCTTGTCGAAGAACATCTGGGAGGCCGCGCCGGCACCGACCGCCTGCTGACCGCCGACCGCGCCGTAGGGCACGTCATTCAGGTACTGGGTCAGGATCCAGTTCTTGGAGTGCTTCTTCTCGAGCTCATTGGCCAGCTTGGCCTGCTCGATCTTGTAGGTGAGGTTGTGGTTCTGGGCCTGCTTCCAGAGGTACATGTTCCCCACCACCTGCATCGTCAGGGTCGAACCGCCCTGGATGCCGCGGGACGGGGAGAAGATGTCGCGCACGCCGGCGCGCACGATCCCCATGTAGTCGACCCCGCCGTGGGAGAAGAAGCGGCGGTCCTCAATGTCGACCTGAGCCTCACGCAGCAGCTTCGGCTGCTGAGCCTGGGTCAGCTGGTTGCGGATCACGTCGGAGGACATGTAGCCGAGCAGCTGGCCGTTGGAGGCATACACGCTGGACTGGGCGCCGGGCACGCGCGGCTGTAGCTGGTTCAGGCTCGGGGCCGAATCGGCGACGGACACGACCCAGCCGACGGCGCCGAGGATCCCGCCCACCGCTGCCACGCCGATCGCGAGCAACCCGAACAGCACCAGCCGGTGGACCTGGTGACCGTTTTTGCGGCGCCGCCGCTGTCGCTGAAGAGAGCTCATTACAAGGTGCCCGGGTCCGTCCGGGTTGGCTGAACAGCCTTACGGAGAGGTTACCTCCAGGCGTTGTTCTGCTTCTGCGCTGTCGCTCCTCCCGGTGAGGCCCTAACCTCGCCGCCGATGGCCAGCTCTTCAGACAAGCCCTCGCCTCCCGGCGGCTGGGCTGGGCGCGGACCCGCGGACGAGCCCGAATCAGAGCGCCCGGTCAGTCAGGTGTCGTTGCTGATCGCGCCGGCCGCGGTCCTGATCGGGCTCGTGCTGGCGCTGCTGGCGACGGTCATCACCACCTCTGTCGGCAGCGCGTTCGGCTCCCCGGTGACCCACCCGACACCGATGGTCAACATCATCGCCAGCGTGGTCACGGACCTGTGCTTCGTCGGCACGGCGCTGTACCTGGTGTTCATGTCGAACAAGATCGGGGGGGAGGGCAGGCGCCGGATGGGCGCGCGCGATTTCGGTTACGTGCGGATCCCGTTGTGGCTCGGCGTGCTCGGCTTCGTGATCTTTGCCGTGATCTACTACGCGATCAGCTTCCTCTACAGCCAGGCCGCGGGACTGCACGGCACCGACAAGCTGCCGCCCGAGCTGGGCACCAGCCAGGTGGGGATCACGGCGGTTGCCACGACCGTGTTCGCCTGCGTCGTGGCGCCGGTCTGTGAGGAGTTCTTCTTTCGCGGCTTCCTGTTCGGCGTGCTGCGCCGGATGCGCGTGTCGGTCGGCGGCATCTCACTTGGTCCCGCGATCGCGGCGGTGCTGGTCGGCGTGCTGTTCGGGCTGGCCCACGCCGGCAGCGCCAAGTCCGAGTATCTGATCCCGCTGGCGCTGCTCGGGATCACGCTGTGTGGACTGCGCTGGTGGACGGGTTCGCTGTACCCGGGGATGGCGTTGCACTCACTCAACAACTGCCTCGCGCTCGGCGTCAACCAGATGCACTGGAGCGCTGCTGTGATCGTCCCGGTGATGGCCGGATCGCTGCTTGTGATGGCGCTGCTGACGGGCGCGTTCTCACGCGGGAACTCACAGCTTCGGCCCGCTTGGCCATAAAACTCAGGTAGGGTGACTTTCATGTCTCTTAAGGTTTCCGCAGTCGGATTTGCGGTCGGTGCGGCTGTTTGCCTGGCACCGGCGGACGCACTGGCAAGTGGTGTGTCAAAGCCCAAGCCGCCCACCAAGCCGGCGCCCGCCAAGCACGCGCCGGCAAAGCCGAAGCCCGCGACGGCGAGCGCGCCTGAGGCGACGCTGTCCGGGAGCGGCCTGTTCTCCGTTGGCACGCGTTACCGCGTCACGATCCCCGGGCGCCGCGTCCGGATCAGCGGCGTGATCAAGCCATGGGTCACCGGGCAGCACTACACGCTGACCGCCTATGACGGCAAGCGCGTGTTCCTGCGCCGTGCGGTGAGCCTGACCGGCACCAAGAACGGCGCTCGGTTCTCAACCACGCTGGCGGCGCCGGGGGCAGGCACCGTCACGGTGCGGCTGACCCACAAGAGCACCCCGACGCTGCATGGCTTCAGCGCCGAGACTCACTTCGACGCGCTGGCTGACAAGGCCGGCCCCGGCGCGCACGGACCGTTCATCAAGCTGATCCAGCAGCGCCTCTGGGCCCTGCACATCTGGCTCCCCCAGAGCGGCGTCTTCGACCAGGGCACCGGGCTCGCGCTGGACACCTATCACCGGCTCCTGCACCAGGGCTTCTCTGAGAGCCTCGACCAGCCGACTGTCAACAGCCTGCTGGCCGGGAACGGCGCCTTCAAGCTGCGCTTCCCCCGCCAAGGCCGCCACGCTGAGGGCAACCTGTCTGACCAGGTCCTGGCGCTGGCCGACGGGTCCAAGGTCAAGGAGCTGTTCCCGATCAGCTCCGGCAAGCCCTCGACCCCGACCGTGCTCGGCAGCTATCGGATCTACCAGCGCACGCCCGGCACGCTGCCCGACGGCATGTACTACTCGAGCTTCTTCACCGGCGGCTACGCGATCCATGGCTACAACCCGGCACCCGACTATCCGGCCAGCCACGGCTGCATGCGGCTTCCGATCCCCGACGCGGTCGCGGCCTATGACTGGCTGGCGATGGGCGACTGGGTGGACGTTTACCACTAGATGAGCAGTCCCGCGGCCACGTGAGAGACCACTTCGCGACAACCAAGCGCTTCCGAATGCCGTGGGGGTCGGGGGTCGAGCCGATCAAGGACGCAAGCCGAAGCCAAGGCTGGTGGCCTTGGCGAGGCGAGGACGCAGATCCGGCGAAGCACCATCCGGCCGCCACGGCACGCGTGGTCGTGGGAGTGCTCATCTAGATGAGCACTCCCAAGGAGGAGCTCCGCGCCGCGCTGATCAAGCACGCGCTGATCATCGGCCGCGTGACGCTGACCAGCGGCGCCGAAGCCGATTACTACGTGGACGTGAAGCGGGCGATCCTCCTGCCGGAGGGCTTCCGGGCGCTGGCGTTTTTGGTAGCGGCCGAGTCTCGACGGTTGGGCGCGACCGCGGTCGGCGGGATGACCATGGGGGCCGACCCGATCGCGTGCGCGGCGCTGGCCGGCGGCGCCGATGTCAAGGCCTTCTTCGTCCGCAAAGAGGTCAAACAGCACGGGCTCTCACGGCGCGTAGAGGGGCCGTTGCTGGATGATCGCGACCGCTGCCTGCTGGTCGAGGACACGGTCACCACCGGCGGCTCGACGATCCGCGCGATCGAGGCGCTGCAGGACGAGGGGCGCTCGATCTGCGGGGTTCTGTCCGTAGTCGACCGGCTGGCCGGTGGCGCGGACGCGATCCGCGCAGCGGTCCCCGGTGTCCCGTATGTGGCGCTGACGACGATCGACGAGCTTTACCCGGAGCGTCCTGACGCACGAGGCGGTCTCTGAGACCGCCTCGTGCAGGAGCGGTTCAGCGCTTCAGCGCAGACTCGGTGCCGCCCAGGAGGGTGCCGGAGCGGCCACGTGGCCGCGGAGGCGGGCCCCTCCACTAAATCCGCGAAGGCGGGATCCCCCGGCCGGTCAGCGTTTGAGCGCCGATTCGGTCCCGCCGAGTGACCCCGGGCCCGCGTAGCTGGCCGGCCCTCGCACCGTGACGGCCGGCTCCTGCTCCTCCCTGACCGCGCGGATCGCGAGCACGATCCCGCTGGCCACGGTGCCCAGCGCCACGCACCAGGCGATCCCGGCGCTGAGCGCCATGCCGCCGCCGGCGATCAGCAGGCACACGCTCCAGATCACGCTCCATGGCGCCAGACCCAGCGCCAGCGCGTAGTAGATCAGCACCAGCAGCCCGGGCAGCAGACCGGCCAGGACGATCGTCGCCATCTGCCAGCGCCGTTCGACTATCGGCGAGCCGAGCCACAGCCACAGGTGCAGCGCAGGGACGAGCAGCGCGGCGGCGACCGGGTTGACCACCCAGACCCCCAGTGACAGCACGCAGAGGACGACGCCCAGGGCCACCACCGCGCCGTCAATCGCCGGCGTCTCCGGGGTCTGCCG
>JAFMRN010000189.1:1656-5198 GCA_017354065.1 Solirubrobacterales bacterium | reverse complement strand
GGGCAAGCACGTCGCCTAAGCCCGGGCTGGTTGCCCGGGCAATGGCGACGGGCGCCGATCCAGCGCCGTGTCCAGGGACGCATCCGGACCGTCCATCATTTCGTTAGGCCCTCGCAGCGCGACACCTAGATCTTCACGGCGTAGACGCTCTTCGGCTCGATCGTGACCACCAGGCGCGTCGACTGCGGGCCGTCGTGCACACGCACGTCCGCGTTGTACTTGGGCTTCACGTACGCGTCGGCAAAGGCGTAGTTGGTGTCCACCCGGGTTGACGCGGTGCCGCGGATGTCGATGAAGCGGAACTGACTGGCGGGATCCAGGATCAGTAGCGACACCTGCGGCCGTGCCAGCAGGTTCTTGGTCTTCACCCGGTCGGTGTTCAGCGACAACTTGACCTTGTCGTCCTTGGGGTCGTGGACGAACCACAGCAGGGTCGCCTGGGGCCCGCCGTCCTTGCCGATGGTTGTCAGAGAAGCGACAGGAGCGTCAAGCAGGTCGCGGAACGAGTCGGGGATCGTGGTGTTGGGCATGCGAGGATTGTCCCCCACATGGCCTTCAGCACCGACCAGATTCCAGACCTGAGCAGCAAAACCATCCTGATCACCGGCGCCAACAGCGGGCTCGGGTTTGAGACCGCGCGGGCACTCGGGGCCCACGGCGCCAAGCTGGTGCTGGCGGTGCGTGACACCGAAAAGGGCAAGCAGGCCGCGGAGCGGATCGACGGCGACACCGAGGTCGCCGAGCTCGACCTCAGCCGGCTCGAGTCGATCCGGAGCCTGGCCGCCGCCTGGGGTGAGCGTCCGCTGGACATCCTGATCAACAACGCGGGTGTGATGGCCACGCCGCTGAGCCGGACCGCGGACGGCTTCGAGCTACAGATCGGCACGAACCACTTGGGCCACTTCGCGCTCACGAACCTGCTGCTGGGCCAGATCAGAGAGCGTGTGGTGACGGTGTCATCCAACGCGCATCGCAGTGGGCGGATCGAGCTGCGGGATCTCAACTTTGAGCACCGCGGCTACAACGCCTGGGTCGCTTACGGGCAGTCGAAGCTGGCGAACCTGCTGTTCACCTTCGAGCTAGCCCGCCGCCTTGATGCGGCGGGCTCACCGGTGCTCGCGACCGCGGCCCACCCCGGTTACGCCGCAACCAAGCTGACCACGCACACCGGTTCCCCGATCCAGGGGCTGGCGATGGCGATCGGCGACCGTGTCCTGGCCCAGCCGGCGGCGGTCGGTGCGCTCGCGACGCTGTACGCGGCGGTCGAGCCGCTTGACAGCAACTCCTACGTCGGACCCTCGGGCGCGGGTGAGTGGCGTGGCGGGCCGAAGTTGGTCGGCCGCAGCAGGGCCGCCACCGACCCGGAGGTCGCGGCCGGGCTATGGGAGCTCTCAGAGGAGCTCACCGGCGTGCGCTGGCCGCTCTGATTGATCGCCTCCAGCCGCGCGTGGAACGCGTTGGCGACGCGCTCGGCGTGGCGCTTTGCCTCCTCGGCCACGGGACCGCTGAAGTTTTGATCGACGGTCTGGTTCCAGAGAAACAGCCAGCGGATGAAATGCCCGGCCTTGAGCTGCACCTGCGCGTTCAGCTCGAGGTGCGGCCGGAACGCGCCGCCGCCGTAGCTGCGCCCGCCTAGCAGCACCGTCTCCCAGAAGTTGGTGATCCGTGGCAGGTGGTGCTCCAGATCGAGCTTTGCCACGTCGGTGAACAGGAAGCCGATGACGTCGTCTTCCAGCGCGCGGGAGTAGAAGGAGCGGACGAGCGTCTCACAGTCCTGGCGGCTTTGGATGTCGTGCATGGCTTCTCTCAGGATAGGCGCACCGGCACTGTCACACTCTCGTGCCGCCGCCGCGGAGAGTCCCTCCGGATCCGCCCCAGAGACCGGCGATTGATCAACGTCAGATCAATCAAAAACGGGCGGTTTGCAGGATCTCTTTCATGACAGGAAAGTCGCCGGGATCCACGACGGTGCCTGTTACCGTGCCCTCGCACGCCGGGTCCACTTCCCTCCCTGAACCCGGTGTGAGTGTCCAAAAGAACCATGAGAAGCACAACCACCTTCAAGCGCTTCGGCGCCGCACTTGCCACCGTGTCCGCGCTCAGCGGCGTGGCCTTTGTTCCCGCGTCTCAGGGGGATCTGCAAAGCCAGATCTCCAAGCAGCAGTCACAGGTTTCGGGCCTGCAGTCAAAGATCAGCTCTGACTCCGCAACGATCCAGCGGGCCAGCGGCGGCGTGGCTGAAACCCGTACCGAGCTGAACTCCGTCCAGGGCCAGCTGAACACCGACGTCACCAAGCTGAAGTCCGCACAGACCCAGCTGATGGAGGCGCGCGACAAGCTGACCAAGCTGGAGACCCAGCTGCACAACGCGTCCAGCGACCTCAGCTCCAACCTCGTCAACCAGTACGAGACCGGAGCACCGACGCTGATGACCGCGGTCGTCGACTCCCACGGGTTCAATCAGCTGCTGAACCAGGTGAACTTCGCGCGCAAGATCAGCGCAAACGACGCCCACGTCGTCGGTGTCACCCGCGCGGCCCGCACCGAGGTGATGGCCGAGACCAACCGGCTCGGCGCGCTGGAGCAGCGTGACCGCACGCTGACCGACTCAATTCTGTCGCGGCGCAACAAGATCGCCGCCCTTCAGCACACGCTGTTGACCGAGGAGATCAACGCGGCCCAGGACCGTTCCGGCGCCCGCTCCCAGCTGGCTCCGCTGCAGAAGAAGCTGTCGGTGCTCCAGGCCAAGCAGGCGGCAATCGCGCGTCAGAGCGCGCAGCAGCAGGCACTGGCGGTCAACCGCCAGGCCGGTGTCGCGATCAACACATCCAACATGTCCGGCACGACTCCGAACGAGCCTCAGCCGGTCAAGCAGATGATCGCCGCCGGCAACGCGATCGCCACCCTCCCCTACATCTGGGGCGGCGGCCACGGCTCGTTCGTCGCGCCCGGCTATGACTGCTCCGGCTCCGTCTCCTACGTGCTGGCCGCGGCGGGCCTGTTGAGCTCACCGATGGTCTCCGGCGACTTTGAGAGCTGGGGCCAGCCCGGCCCGGGCAAGTGGGTCACCATCTACGCCAGCGGTGACCACGTCTGGATGACCATCGCCGGGCGCCGCTTTGACACGGTCGCGCTGTCCTCCGGCGGCACCCGCTGGGCCAGCGGCGGCGGCGAGTTCGCCGGCATGACCGTGCGCCACCCCCCGGGGCTCTAACGCTTGCGGAGCGACTGGCCGGGTGTGCCGCTGGGCCGGTCGCTCCGCAATAACCGGTGTGGGCGAGATCACCCAGCACCAACTCATCCAGATGAGTAGTTTCCGCGGCCGCGTGAGAGACCACGATCGAACCCCACCACATTCCGGATGCCGGGAAGTCCGGGGATCGAGCCGGTCAAGGACGCAAGCCGACGCCAAGGCTGGTGGCCTTGGCAAGGCGAGGACGCAGATCCGGCGAAGCATCATCCGGCCTTCCCGGCACACGCGGTCGTGGAACTGCTCATCCAGTCGCCATATCCTCCTTCCCATGCGCAAGTCCCTGCTGAGC
>JAFMRN010000189.1:0-1646 GCA_017354065.1 Solirubrobacterales bacterium | reverse complement strand
CTAACGCTTGCGGAGCGACTGGCCGGGTGTGCCGCTGGGCCGGTCGCTCCGCAATAACCGGTGTGGGCGAGATCACCCAGCACCACCCTATCCAGTCGCCATATCCTCCTTCCCATGCGCAAGTCCCTGCTGAGCCTGGTGGTCGTGGTCCTGGTGGCCATGGCCGTCGTTGCCACGGCGGCCGGCGCCCCGGCGCATAAGACCCCCTACCGCAGTGCCGCGCTGAAGTGCAACCACCGCCGCAACCTGGAAGCGGTGCTGCACGGCAAGGACATCCCGTTCCTGCGCTCAAGCTTCGTGCCCTGCGTGATCCGGGCGCTGCACGGTCCCAAGCCGGTGGCAGGCAAGCTCGCCAGCGCGACGCTGAAGGACGCACGGCAGCTGATCAGGGACCGGCTCGGTCCGCGCCAGTCCGCCGCGACCGCACAAGCGATGTTCGACCACACCGGCGGCCAGCTGTGCTCCAGCAAGCACCCGAACTCTGACTGGGCCTGGATGCTGGCGGACAACGCCAAACCGCAGGCCGCCAGCTACATCCTGCTGGCCAAGGAGCTGTGGGAGGACTTCTTCGCCAACTCCAGGTCGGTCGGCAAGGAGCACGGCGCGACCATCACGATCCAGTACCTGCACAGCATCTTCTTCCACCAGGGCCACGCCAGGGATGCGATCGGGATCGCCGGCTTCTCACTGGTCTGCCCGCCGGCGGCGCCGGCGCCGATTGCCACGGCGTAGTGACCCGCTGTTACGTGGCCAGCCCGCTCGGCTTCACGGACGCGGGCCGCGATTACTACGAGCGCGTCTACCTGCCGGCGCTGAGCCAGGTGGTGGAGGTCGTGGACCCGTGGTCCCTGACCAAGCCGGAGGAGGTGCAGGCGGCTCTGCGGGCAGGTGAAGGCCCCGCGATGATGAGCCGGATCGGGGAGCGCAACATCGCGGCGATCCGCAGCTGCTCACTGCTCGCCGCCTACCTGGACGGCCAAGAGCCGGACTCCGGCACGGTCGCCGAGGTCGGCTATGGCGCCGGACTCGGGATCCGCTGCTTTGGCCTGCGTACCGACCTGCGTGAGTCGGGCGAGACCGGCGTGCCGGTGAACCTCCAGGTCGACGCCTTCATCCGCGCCAGCGGCGGGAAGATCGTCAACTCGCTGGACGCGCTGGTCGCCGCGCTGGCAGCTTGAATGTCCCGGAGTGTCCTTATATGCCCATTGCGGGACATCGACCCCACTGGCCTAAGCGTTCAGCTTGTACAGCGTGAAGCTCTGACCGTCGTAGTGCAGGGTCAGCTTCTTGGCGTGCTTCTCAGCCTCGGAGATCACCTTACGGCTGCCCTGGCGCGAGTCACCCATCGGGCCAGCGCCACCCATGGCGCGCCCGGTAGCGGCGCCGAAGCGTTTGGCTATGGCCTTCATCCCGGCCCCGCCGGGACCCTGGGACTCATTCATCAGGTAGGTGATCCGGCCCTGCTTGGCCATCTGCTCGATCCAGGACACGGTGACCGTGCTTTCCGCGCCGGAGAAGCCGCCGATCCCGGCGACGTTTGCGTGCCCGGCCAGGATCGAGGTCGCCGCGCCGGACTGGGCGTCGACCGCGACCGTACCGCCACCGTGGGCCTTGGCCCAGGCCGCCGCGGCGTTCAGCTGCGGGTC
>JAFMRN010000396.1 GCA_017354065.1 Solirubrobacterales bacterium | reverse complement strand
TGCTTGGGGTGATCACAATCCATTGGGAGGCCGTGATGAGCAGCAGACAGATCCTGGAACCGGGCCCCGACCATCCGATCAGCATCACCAAACACGCCGGTCATGTGCGCGTCAGCGCCGCCGGGCAGGTCCTGGTCGACACGGACGCCGCGCTGGAGCTGCGCGAGGCCGGCCATCCGCCGGTGCTGTACCTGCCCTTTGACGACGCTGACGCGAGCCAGCTTGAACGCACCGAGCATCACAGCTACTGCCCATACAAGGGTGAGGCGTCCTACTTCAGCATTCCGGCGCTCGGCGAGCGCGGTGCCAACACGGTCTGGCAGTACCGCGAGCCGTTCCCGGCGATGGCCGAGATCAAGGATCACCTCGCCTTCTATCCGGACCGGGTGGAGATCAGCCAGAGCTGAACCCGGTTTGGACCGGGATCTACAATTTAGGTAGCGATTTTCCCGATTTGAGGAGAGGGGAAATGATCGATCGAGAAGTCGAACCTGAGTTCGACACTAGCCGTGGTGGAATGGCGCTGCTGGCCGTGTTCATCGTGCCGGCACTGGTGATCGTCGCGGGCGTCGTGTTCATGGCCAAAACGGACGCCTGGTGGGCTGTCGGCGTGATGTTCGCCGGCGTGCTGCTGCTGACGGGTGCCGTTGGTGTGACCGTCGTCGAGTACACCAGCAGGGAACCCCAGGTGGTCGGTCCCGAGGCCGAGGAGGAAGCTCAAGCCGAGCAGCGGGACACCGCTCCCAAGCCGCGTCCGGTCCGCCACCGGCACCGGATCGCGTTCCATCACTGATCGTCGGGGCGTCGTCCGCGGAGGGCGGCGCTTCCGGCCATCTAAGAGAGGAAGCGGAGCACCTCCGCGTTGAACTCCGAGGCGAGCTCGACGTTGGTCAGATGGGTCCCGGGCAGGGTGATGAACCCCGCGCCCGGTATTCGGTCCGCGATCGCCTGGCCGTGGGCCGCGGTGGTCACGGTGTCGTACTGGCCGACGAGCACCAGCGTCGGCGCGCGGATCAGCTGGGCGGTAGGGCGGAAGTCCATGTCCCGCACCAGCGCCAGCGCGCCTGCCAGGCCGTCACGGTCCTGTGCCAGCAGGTCTTCGCGGAACGGTGCAAGGCGGGGGTCGTCTGCCTCGTGGGAGAACCAGTTGGAGATGAAGCGCTCGGCGATATCCCGGTTGTCCCGCGCCGCGTGCACGGTTCTGATCTGTACGTCCCAGGGCGCCGCCGGTGCGAGCGAGGCCGCCGTGTTGGCCAGGATCAGGCGGTTCAGGCGCTCGCGGGCGTGGATGCCCAGCCACTGACCGACCATGCCGCCGAGCGAGAGGCCGAGAAAGTCAAAGCGGACGATCCCGAGGTGATCCAGCAGCTCCAGCACATCTCGGCCGAAGCGGTCGACCGAGTAGGCGCCGGGCGGCGTGTCGGACTCCCCGTGCCCGCGGTAGTCGTAGCGGAGCACGCGCCTGACCCTGCTGAGCGTGGCGATCTGGGGGTCCCACATCCGCATCCTGGTGGCGATTGAGTTCGCCAGCACGACCACGGGAGCATCCTCAGGTCCATCTAGTTGATAGGCCAGCCGGTAACCGTCACCGGCGGTGAACTTCTGTGTCTCAGCCATGAGCGCGAAGCTAATCTCCGTGGCCTCGGTTCGGAAGAGAGCACTTCAAAGTGCCTAGGGCTCAGGGAGGTACCGCTTGGCGACGATGACAGCAGCGCAGCGCCGGGAGCGCGAGCGCGTCG
>JAFMRN010000188.1 GCA_017354065.1 Solirubrobacterales bacterium | reverse complement strand
CGAACAGCGCCAGTACCGCCCCGCCGCTCAGCCGCGCGCCCAACGCGCCCGCAGCCTTCAGCTCGGTGATGACCTGCTCAACGCGCTCAGTTGAGACCTCAAAGTCGTCACGCAGGCTCGCGTGCGACGCGTCAAGCAGCGGACCGAGCGCGGCGAGGTCGCCGCGCCCCAGCGCGTCGGCCGCTGCGCGCACGCGCAGGTCCTCTGAGAGCACATGGCGTACGCGCCGGCCCAGCGGTGCGGGCAGGGTGCCGGCTGACGGCGCATCGGACAGGGCCTCCACACCGAGTAACTGACAGGCCTCTGCGCACTCCGCGCGACGTTTGGCGTCCGCCCTGCGCGCCTGACGCCCGCGCGGCCCAGCATCCACCAGCACCAGCTGATAACCCTCGAGCGCCAGGGGCACCTGGCCGACGGCGGCACGCTTGAAATCGATCAGCGTTGCCTCCCCGGGCCGTCCGCACAACACCGCCAAGGGATCCCCCAACCCGGTTTCAACCCCGGCCGCGCGCTGCTCAACAGCCCGACAGCGCTGGGCCAGCGCCAGCACGTCCGAGCTGTCGGCACCGAGCGCCAGCGCGCTCGCGACACAGGTCGCGGTCGCCGCTGACAGCCCGTCCATGTCCGGCAGCTCCGAGACGACCTCCAGTCCCGTGTCCAGCGCGGCGAACTCGTCCAAGGCCGCAGCGAGCAGCGGTTCAACCGGCACGGCGGTCTCAAAGACCGCCGTGACCGTCACCCCTTGTGCCACGGTGAAGGCGAGTGCCAGACCGCCGTGCTCACCGAGCAGAGTTACGCAGCCGGGCGCGAACGCGCTGGTCATTCGAGCAGGTCCGCATAGCCGACCGCGACACGCTCGCCGACCTCGAGCTCGGCCGCGAGCTTGGCGACCTTCGCCTCGTTGGCGGCGCGGTCCGAGTCCGGGCCGAGCACAGCCTCGAACTCTATGAAGCTGCCGAGCCCCTCAACCGTGTCGAGGTGAATCCGGACGTTGTCCAACAACAACAGGCGCCGCGCCTTGGTCACCACCACGCGAACGCCGAGCGCCGCTCTCAGCGCCCGGCCGTCGGCGATCGGGGTGATCTCATAGGTGCTGAGCTTGGACTCCTCGGTGTCGGCGCGCGAGTAGGCGATCAGCTCGGTCGCGCCGCCGCGGATCTCGCGCAGCTTCAGGCGCCCATGCCGCGCGGGGAAGTAGGTGTCGCGCTGGTGGAGGGTGCCCTGATCCTGTGCACCGAGGGCGAGACTGCGCGCCAGGGCCGCCTCCGGATCGGGCAGATGCGCCTTCAGCTCGACGTTGTGGGCCATGGAGACAGTGAAACAACTTCGCCAATTTCCCCTTTCTCGATCAACTTAGTATGCTTTCCATCGTCATGAGCCAACTACACCCTGATTCCCCCGTCGACCTCCGGGACGACTCCGTCCAGGCGCTCGTCGTTGACAGCCACCCGCTGACCCGGATCGGGCTTGCCGTACTGCTCCATCGCCAGGCCTGGGTTGGCCAGGTACTGCTGGCAAACGACCGCGATGAGGCGGTCAACCTGATCGACCGCCAGCGACCGGATGTCGCGGTCGTGGACGTGTCTGAGGCAGGCCCGTTCGTGAGCAGCTACCTCGCCCCGCTGCGCTCCGCGCGACCCGCTATGCCGCTGGTGCTCGCAGGCTGTTATGGGAACGTCAACCGCGCCCAGCTGCAGGCCGCGGGCGGCGCCGCCGTGCTGACGCCGGAGCTGTCGGTGGAGCAGGTGGTGCGGATCGTGCGCGGAGCGCTGGTCGGTGAGCAGGCTCCGGTTCCGATCAGCGTCGCCAAACAGCCCTCCCACGAGCTGTCCGAGCGTGAGCGCGAGGTCCTCTCGCTGCTGTGCACGGGCGCGACGAACCGTGAGATCGCCGCGGCGATGCACGTCGGCACGGAGACGGTGAAGAAGCACGCGGGCGCGCTGTATCGCAAGCTCGGCGTGCGGAACCGGACCGAGGCCGTGCAGCGCGCGACGACACTGCTGGCCGCCTGAATGGGTGAGAGAATGCTGCCCTGTAGTGACCTGTCCCATTTGCTCAGCGCCGGCGGTTCAGACCGCGCGTTACCCGCTGGCGTTGTGCAGTGACTGCAAGGCTCAGGCGACCAGCTTGGACGGCCAGCCGGTTGAGCTCCTGAATGACAGCGTCTCCGGCGGCTTTGTGGCCGAACATCGTGGCGACCGGTCCGTGTCTGAGCAGGTGACCCGGGACGGGCTCGTGCTCGTCAGGGGAACGCTCTGCCGCGCGGAGGAAGCGCGGTTCGGGGGGATCGTCGTACAGCCCGCGGGGTCAGGTCAGCGCGCCCTCTAGCGCCAGGATCCGGCGCATGATCGCGAGCGAGGCCGCGTAGGTGGAGTCCATCCCGTAGTAATCCAGGCCGCGGGCACCGAGCGTGCGCGCCTGGGTGTAGGGGGTGTCGGAGGCGTAGTGGATGATCCCCAGGTCGACGCCCAGCTTGGAGAAGTTGATCGCCTCCGCGGTCGGGTGGCGGTCAGGATCTGACAGCTCGTACACGGCCGAGCAGAACGGGCCGGCCTCCATCTCGACCACGGTGAAGGCCTCGCGGTAGTAGAAGTCGAGGTAGGAGCGGTTCTGGAGGAAGGTCGATTTGACCGTCACCGCGCGCTGGTTGTCGAGACCGGTGCCGAAGCGCAGATCGGCGGCCAGGTCGCTGACCGAGAAGGTGTTGTCGAGCCAGTATGTACAGCGGCTGTGCTCGTCGTGGATCACGCTGGAGATCATCACGTCGCCGACGTCGGCGTTCAGCGTCGCGGCCTTGCCCAGCACGTAGATGCCACGCAGGCCCGCGGAATCGACGGCCACCTCGCGCAGGATGTTGTAGGCGGCCAGGCCGAGCGGGTAGTCGATGTTGACGATCACCGCCTCGGAGTTGGCCAGCGCGGCGGCGGATACGTCGCCGAGCCGCGGGTCGAGCGCGGCGGCCGACAGCGCGGACAGCGGCATGATCTGAGCGGGCACGTGCACGGCACTGTGTGACTTCAGGTGCGTGACGCCGGCCGCCTGCTCCAGGCGCTGGCGCTCCTCCGGGTGGCGCTGCCAGTAGCCGCGCGCGCTGGCGTAGAGAAAGTTCTCCCATGAGCCGCGCGACTCGCCGGCCCGGAAGCGCTGTAGCTCCTCGGACAGGATGTCCGTGTCGGGCAGGGACTCGACGTGGGCGAGCAGTTGGGGCTCGCGCTCGCGGGCGATCCCGCTGACGATGTTGGCCAGGCTGTGCGTGTTGGAGGAGACGAAGTACAGCGGCCGCTCAGCCAGCGCCTCATGGCGCAGCCGCGCCGCCACCGGCGCCCACCAGCGGCGGGTCAGGCGCGCGTAGCCGACGTTCGAGCCGCCGAGCATCCGTACCCCGAGACGCAGCTTCGACTCGGCACATTTGGTCAACGTCGCGGCGAACTGCTCGCCAAGCGCTTCTTGCAGGCGCTCCCAATCAGCGAGCGTTCCCCCTAGTTGCTTCGCACACTCCTGGGGCGCGGTGACCGGCTCTGACAGCCCGCGCTGTGCGGCGTGGAGCTTGTTCCACTCGATCTGGTAGGCCACCAGCGTGGGGATCAGGTCGTCGACGTCGGACTGGGAGGCGATCAGGCAGCCGAGCACGCCCTCCCCGCCGTCGTACCAGCGCCGACGCCGGGCGGGAGCCTCGGCCTCGGTCCAGGTGGCGACCGGCAGACCCGCCGCGACCAGATCTTCTAGCTCCTGGCCGAGCACCACCTGGCGCGCGCCGGCGATTCCCAGCGGCAGGCGGCGGACCGCGTAGATGAATGCCCCCAGATCCGGCTCGGGCGCACCAGCCAGCGGATGCAGCGAGGAACCCATCGCGCGGTGGGTCTGCTCCAGCACGCGCAGGCGCATCTCACCGGAGCTGCGCAGCAGCGTCGTGTAGGTGCGCTGGTACAGCTCGACCTCGTCGCTGAGCCGGTTATCGACGGAGCTGGCGGCAAGGTGGCTGACCGGCATGCGCGCAAGTGTCCCAGAGGCGGGCGCGGACGGTTGCTGGCGCGGCGTGGCTCATACCTGGGTCGGACGCGTACCTAACCAAAATTCAACCTTTTGCCGGTTGTCTCGTTTAGCTAATGGCCCTACCGTCACGCGGCTCAGTAGAAACGTTCACGCCAGAGGTTCGATGACAGCCACCAAAGCCAAGCCCGCCGCCCGCTTCGCCGCAACCAAGGTCCCCCAGCTGACGCTGATGTTCTGGGGCCTGAAACTGCTCACAACCGGCATGGGCGAGGCGATCTCCGACGCAATGGGCCAGCAGAACGTTGCGATCGCGGCGGCCGTAGGGCTGTTCGGGTGCGTTCTGGCGCTGTACCTACAGATGCGCCAGCAGGAGTACAAGCCCGCCTACTACTGGTTCGCGGTGATGATGGTGGCGGTGTTCGGCACCATGGCCGCCGACGCGATCCATGACGGAGCGAGCATCGGCTATGAGGTGACCACGCCGCTGTTCGCCGCCCTGACCGCACTGGTGTTCTGGCGCTGGCACCGGGCCGAGGGCACGCTTGACGTCCACTTCATCACCACGCGGCGGCGCGAGCGCTATTACTGGCTCGCCGTGCTCTGCACCTTCGCGCTGGGTACCGCGGCCGGCGATCTCACCGCGCTGGCGCTGAGCTGGGGCTTCTGGCCCTCCGCGCTGCTGTTCGGGGTCCTGTTCGCGATCCCGGCGGTCGGCTGGTGGCGTTTCGGCTGGAACCCGATCTTCTCCTTCTGGTTCGCGTACGTGATCACGCGTCCGCTGGGCGCCTCCTTCGCGGACGGTTTCTCCAAGACCGGCAACGGCGGCCTGTCCCTCGGTGACCCGCTCGTGGCGGTGATCGAGCTGGTGGTGTTCGTCGCGCTGGTCGGCTGGCTGACCGTCAAGGACCGCTCACCAGCTCAACCTCGGCGTGCGCACGCCTCCCATGAGCCGCCGCGCCTGGGCTTCGAAACCGAGTAAGCAGGAGATTCGGCCGGCTCGGTGTACTGGACGACGTGAGCGACGATTCCGGCTGGGAAGCTGATAGGGCAGCTGAGTTCCAGGCACGCCGTGAGGCCCTGGCCCAGCGCAAGCGGATCCGGCGGCGGCGGATCGCGCTGGCCGGAGGTTTTGCGGTCGTGGTGCTCGGCGGCGCCGCCGCCGCGGTGGCGGCGCTGACCGGCGGCCGCCACGTCGTCATCACGGTCACC
>JAFMRN010000395.1 GCA_017354065.1 Solirubrobacterales bacterium | reverse complement strand
GGCCCCCGGGAGCTACGTTTGGGGCAGGCCGCGACGACCGGTTCTGCGGGCTGCGCCTCAGCCTCCACCGGCCCAGCCGGGTGGAAATCGCGCTGGCGGATCAGCACCAGCGTCGCGAAGGTCGCGACGCCCGCCACCCCGACACCGACCAGCAACACGGTGTTCAGCGCGTTGACGTAGCCGACCTTGGCCGCGTGGAACAGCACGCCCTGCAGCTGGGGCGGAACGCTGTGGGCCGCCTGCTGGAGGGAGCCGGCGCTGATCGCCTTGCCGAGCTGCGCTCCATGGGCGGCGAGCGGCGTGCCGGCCAGATTGCTGGCCACGTGTGAGCTGACCTGTGAGGCCAGGATCGTGCCGAGTCCCGCGACGCCGGTCGCGATCCCGATCTGGCGGAAGGTCGAGTTGATCCCGCCGGCCATGCCGGCCCGCTCGGGCCTGACCACGCCGACCGCGGTCGAGGCCAGCGGCACGTTGATCAGGCCGGTGCCGACACCGGCCACGATGAAGCCGGGCAGGAAGTGCGTCCAGTCCTCGGTCGCGGTCAGCCCCCGCATCAACAACATCCCGACCGTCAACAGCGCGAACCCGGCCGCGATCAGGTACCTGGTCTGGACCCTGGCGGTGAGCCTGCCCGCCAGCGCCGAGGTGAAGAAGATCACCCCGGTGAAGGGCAGGAACCGCAGGCCCGCCTGCACCGCGGAGGCGCCGAGGATGTTCTGGATGTAGATCGTCAGGTACGTCAACAGCGAGAAGATCGACGCGGAGATCGCCCAGGCCGCGGTCAGGCCGCCGGAGAAGGTCGGGACCCGCAGCAGGCTTAGATCGAGCATCGGCTCCTTGCTGCGCAGCTCGACCACCAGGAAGGCGGCCATCAACACGACCGCGGCGCCCAGCGAACCGATCACCTGCGCCGAGCCCCAGCCCTCGGGCTGGCTGCGGATCAGGCCGTAGACCAGCCCCGCCAGCGCCAGGCTGAAGGTGACAAAGCCGGGGATGTCGGGGCGCCGGGCGTGGGGGTTGCGCGACTCATCGACGCGCAGCAGCGTCACCGCCAAGGCGAAGATGCCGACCGGCACGTTGACGAAGAAGATCCAGCGCCAGGACAGGCCCGTGGTCAGCACCCCACCCAGCACCGGCCCGACGGCGACGCCGATGCCGGTAACCGCGCCGAACACCGCAAAGGCGATGTGGCGCTCCTTCGGCGGGAACGCCTGGGCCAGCAATGCCAGTGCAGTGGCGAACATGATCGCTCCGCCGATCCCCTGGAAACCACGTGAGAGCGACAGCATCAGCGGGCTCTGGGCCACGCCGCAGAGCACCGATCCGGCCGTGAAGATCACGATCCCGGCGGCGAACACCACCCGCCGGCCGGCCAGGTCGGCGATCGACCCCGCGGTCAACAGCAGCGCCGCCAGCGTCAGTGCGTAGGCGTCGATCACCCACTGCAGATCGGACAGGCTGGCCTTGAAGGCCTGCTCGATCTGAGGCAGCGCGACATTCACGATCGTGATGTCGAGCAACAACATAAAGACGCCCGTACACACGGCAATCAGCGTCCACCACTTCCGGTCCATCACCGCCTCCTGTTCCAAAATCTTTCCTGAGTACGCACTCAGCCTAACACATTCCTGAGTCCATGCTCAAATAATTTCTGTACGCTCTCCCCATGGACCTAGACGCCTCCGGACCCGAACGTGTGACGGCTGCCACGGCCGCGCGCCGTCGCGGCCGTCCCCCCTCC
>JAFMRN010000394.1 GCA_017354065.1 Solirubrobacterales bacterium | reverse complement strand
AAGCCGGCACCGACGTCAGCACTCCGGGATCTGATCCCGACCGATGAGAACAAGCCCTTTGACATGCACGACGTGATCGACAACCTCGTTGACGTCGGCTCGTTCCTCGAGATCCACAAGCGCTGGGCCAAGGAGGTAATCGTCGGGCTCGCGCGGATCGACGGGCGGGCGGTCGGGATCGTCGCCAATCAGCCCAAGTTCAAGGGCGGCGTGCTGTTCGTCGACTCCTCCGACAAGGCCGCGCACTTCATCAACACCTGCAACGCCTTCAACGTGCCGCTGCTGTTCCTCGCGGACGTGCCCGGGTTCATGATCGGCACCGCGGTGGAGAAGGAGGGGATCATCCGCCACGGCGCCAAGATGATCCACGCGGTCTCCTCGGCGACCGTGCCGAAGCTCTGCGTGGTCGTGCGCAAGGCCTACGGCGCCGGCCTCTACGCGATGGCCGGCCCGGCGTTCGAGCCCGACTACACAATCGCGCTGCCGACCGCCTCAATCGCGGTCATGGGTCCGCAGGCAGCGGTCAACGCCGTCTACTTCAACCAGCTCCAGGGCATCGAGGACCCGGCCGCGCGCGAAGCCAAGACCACCGAGCTGCGCGACGCCTACGCCGCCGACATCGACCTGCTGCACCTGGCCTCGGAGCTGGTCGTGGACGCGGTCGTGGAACCGGAGATCCTGCGCGACGAGCTGATCACGCGGTTCAAGCTGGCAGCTGACAAGGAACGCGAGTGGCCGCCGCGGAACTCCACGATCACTCCTGTCTGAGCGAGGCTATGTAGGAGTCGATCGCGTCGACTAGCAGGAGGCCCGCGGTCACGGTTTCAGACGGCGGGCCGCCGATGGTCAGCGACGGCAGGCGCTTCATCCGGCCGCGGAGCGCGGGTGAGCAGCCGCGGCCCAGGCGCGCGGGCAGGCCGGCGTCCTCGGCGGCGAGGTTGCGCAACGGGCCGAAGAAGGCCAGCGGTAGCAGCGGGCCGTCGTCGTTGAGATAGAAGGTGGCGTCCCCGCTCTGGATGCCCAGCACCACGATGTTGGTGCGGTCAAGCTGCTTGCGTCGTTTTTTGAGGTAGTTGTGCAGGCCCAGCCCGTAGGTCGCAGACCCGCCGGTCAGGAGCAGCTCGACCCCGAGGTTCGTGGGCGGCGCGGTGTCGAGCGCGCGGGTCAGCGCCAGCGCCGTGGCGACCGCGTCGCTCTCATCGCTGCGCTGGCGGGCGAGCAGCAACGCGGCGGCGGCGCCGACCAGCCCCACGGTCGGCAGCAGCTGCAGGACGGCGATCAGCGTCGAGGAGTGCGCGCTCTCAATCCGCACCAGCCCCATGACCAGGACCCAGACCATCAGTGCCGCCAGCCAGAACAGCCAGCCGGGCAGCCAGCGTGCATGGCGCGGATCCAGGCGGGAGGTGTCATAGCCGGCGGTGATCACTAGCTTTACGCGCGCGTCGTTGATCGGCGGGCTGACGACGTTCTGGGTGGCCCGCTCAGGGGTGAGGAAGCGGCCGGGGGAGCGGATGAAGACCCAGTCGGCGAGCGTTAGGGCCAGCGCCACCAGCACGATCCCCGAGCCGATCTGGGCCTGGGTGGTCGCGACCAGGCTGCCGGCCACGGCCAGGGCCACGTGCCAGCACTGGACGAGCGTCCAGGAGGGGCGGACCCAGAAGGTTTCGAGCTCAGCTTTGCGCCCGATCTTGTCTGTGAGCCAGGTAGCCGTGCGACGCTCCGCGTCGCTGCCGGCCGGGCGGGGG
>JAFMRN010000393.1 GCA_017354065.1 Solirubrobacterales bacterium | reverse complement strand
CATTCCAACGCGAGGAACGTGTCCGCGACGGCCACCACGCCCGGCACAGGTGGCGCGCCAGGCACCTCCCCCAGCCAGCGCAGCCCCGCTGCCTCATCCGGATATCCGCCCCCGCCGGTCTTCACGAACACCGAACGGCCGTCCTCCAGCTCCGCGCGGTAGGCGTCGTTGAGAAAGCCGCCGCTGACCCGCGTCAGCGACACTACTGGCAGATCGCGCAAGCCAGACCCTTACACGCGGCCTCGATCACGTCCAGCACGTGCTCAAAACCGCCGTCGTAGTAGGGATCCGGCACCTCCAGATCGCCGGCCGCGACAGCCGCCGGGTCATAGGAGCGCAACAGCCGGACCTTCGCCCGGCGCGCCGGATCGGCGCCCGCCAGCGCCAGCAGATCACGCTCGTTGGAGCGGTCCGCCGCGAGCAACAGATCGAAGTCCTGAAAGTCCGCTGCGCTGACCTGGCGCGCCACGGAGTCCAGCTCGATCCCACGCTGAGCGGCCGCCGCGCGCGCCCGGGCATCCGCCGCGTGACCGACGTGCCAGGAGCCGGTGCCGGCGGAGTCCACAGACACCCGGTCCGCCAAGCCTTCAGCGGCCAGGACGGAACGCATCACGCCCTCCGCGGTCGGCGAGCGGCAGATGTTTCCGAGGCAGACGAACAGCAGGCGCACCGCGGAAGCTTTACACGCCGGGCTCGATCTCAAAGACGAGCCCGGCCCGCTACGTGTACATCGACTCGATCACGCCCGCGTATTTGGCCGCGATCGGCTTGCGCTTCAGCTTCATCGTTGGGGTCAGCTCATCCCCGCCGGGCGCCCACTCGTCGCCGAGCACGGTGAACTTCTTGATCTGCTCGACGCGCGAGAGCTTCGCGTTGGCCGCGTCCACGGCCTCCTGCACGGCCTTCAGCACCAGCGGATTGTGGGCGAGCTCGGTCACCGACCCGGACAGGCCGTGCTGCCCCGCCCAGACGGGCGTGTAATCGGGGTCGAGCACTATCAGGGCCGTGTTGTAAGGGCGGCGGTCACCGATCACGCAAGCCTGACCGATCAGGGTGCCGCCGGACTTCAGGGCAGCCTCGATGTTCGCGGGCGACATGTTCTTGCCGGCGGAGTTGATGATCAGCTCCTTCTTGCGGTCGATCAGCGTGATGTACCCGTCGCTGTCGATCTCGGCGATGTCGCCGGTGTGCAGCCAGCCGTCGGCGTCGATCGCCTCCGCGGTCTTCTCCGGCGCGTGGCGGTAGCCGTGCATCACGACCTTGCCGCGGACCAGCAGCTCGCCGTCGTCGCCCAGGCGTGCCTCGATCCCCGGCTCGGGCGGCCCGATCGTGCCGATCTTGACCGCCCCGGTCCTGTTGCAGGAGCCGGCGCCACAGGTCTCGGACATGCCCCACAGCTCGGCGATCTCGATCCCCAGCGCGTGGAAGAACTCCAGCACGTCACGGGCCATCGGCGCGGCCCCCACGTTGACCGCCGCAAGCTGGTCCAGGCCGAGCATCTCACGCACGCCCGCGAACATCGTCTTGTCCGCCTCAGACACGCGCCACTCGAGCTCGTCGGGCACCGGCTCGCCCCGCTGGCGCAGGCGTACACGCTTCAGCGACGCCTCCAGCGCGCACTCAAGCGGCAGCCGCGCGGAGGGCTCCTGGGCGGCGAGCATCGTCTCGAGCCCGGCCTTCAGCTTCTCCCAGATCCGGGGTACCGCGAAGAACCAGTTCGGGCGCACCTGGGGCAGGAAGCTCGCAATTTCGCGC
>JAFMRN010000392.1 GCA_017354065.1 Solirubrobacterales bacterium | reverse complement strand
GCCACTCCGACGCGGTTGAGAACGCCCTGGCCGATTACGAGCTCGCGATCCAGCGGCGCCTGGACCGCACCCGGATGATGGTTCGCGCCGGACCGGCAGTCGGGCTGATGGGCACCCTGATCCCGCTGGCACCCGGGCTCAGCCAGCTCGGCGGCGGCCACTTCGCCCCACTCGCGGCCGATCTGAAGGTCGCCTTTGCCGCGACCGTCGTCGGGATCCTCGTCGGCACCGCGGCGTTCGCCCTGACGCTCGTGCGCACGCGCACCTACACAGAGGACCTGGCCGGTCTGGAGCGCGCGGTCGCCACGCGCGGCAAGCACGTCCCGACGCGGGTCGGCGCCGCCGTCGGAGAGCACGCGGCATGAGCCGCACCGGCTTGGGCCGGCACGGCCAGCTGGACTCCGACGCCGGAGACCCGCTGGACGGGCTGGTGAACCTGTTCGACCTGGGCATCGTGCTGGCGATCGGCTTTCTCGTGGCCGGTCTCAGCATCGCGATGAAGCACAACCAGAAAAGCCAGGCCAAGACCTCCACCCAGGGAACCAGCACCCAGGCGATCAAGCAGCCCTCCAACAAGCAGACGTCCGGCAGCGGCCACTCGGTCGGTCAGGTCTACCAGCTGCCCAACGGCAAGCTGGTACTGGTCAGGAAGAAGTAACTCGGGCTCAGGCGGCTTCGGGCACGGCGGCCGCGACACCGTTACCGGGGCAGGCGAGCGCGTCAGCGCCCGCGGGCCTGACGTACACCAGCGTGCCACTGCCGGCCGCGGTGATCTCTGAGATCGCGTCCTCCAGGTGCTCCCGGCAGCCACACACCAGCGATCCGAACGTGTCACCCAGCAGGCACCTGACGTGACGGTGATTCGGTGAGCCGGGACCCGGACGGCCGTGGATCAGTGTCAGTGTCAGCTCGTTGTGAGCGTCATAGCCGACCGCGTGGAACTGACCGTCGCGGGTCGGCAACTGACAACTCTCCTGTTCGGCCAGCAGGCGGTCAAGGGCCAGCTCGCGCAGCTCCTCGCCGGAGGCGCCGATGACTTCGCTCAGTGTGACGGTGATTTCGCGCATCTATAGCTGTCCATGGTTCGGGGGAATCGTGCCGGACAGCAGGTACGCGCCGGCGTGGTGGTACTTCCAGTCCACGGGATCGTGGCTGGAGTGTGTACGTGCGTTGCGCCAGTGGCGGCTGAGGTCATGCTTCTCATCGGCCGCCGATGCGCCGGTCAGGGAGAACAACTCAGAGGCGACGTTGACCGCCACCTCGGAGGCGAACGCCTTGGCCTGGGCCACGGCTACGGAGCCACGCGCGGCGGCATCCGCGTCCGCCGGAATCAGGCCGATCTGATCGAGCGTCGCCGCGGCACGCGCCAGCAGCGCCTCTGCGGCTTCCACCTGGGTCGCGATCCGGCCGAAGCGCAGGGTCGTGTGCGGGTCATTCGCCGCGGTGTCGGCCCAGCCGGCGCGGGCGGCCTCGAAGAACGGGCGCGCCTTCTCGGTGAGGAACCACCTGGCGTCTGAGAGCGCGCCGCGGGCGATACCGGTCTCGATCGCCGCGTGGTAGAGCTGGGCGCGGGCGCCGAGCTGCTGCGGCGCCTCAAAGGCCCGCCAGTAGGGGAGCACGAGCGCCGGGTCGAGCTGGACGTCCTCAAAGGTGATGCTGCCGCTGACGGTCGCGCGCTGGCCCATCACGTCCCAGTCGGTGTCGAGCTTGACCCCGGGCTGGTCGCGCTCGACGAAGGCGATCAGCAGCCGGTCCTC
>JAFMRN010000187.1 GCA_017354065.1 Solirubrobacterales bacterium | reverse complement strand
CATCACCCACTGACCTCCGAGAAAGGCGGCGCGCTCAAAGCGCGCCGCCGCAACCACCTCAGTTGGTGGTCCGCCAGTCCGGCGTGATCGACGCGCCGGTGCGGCCGTTGCGGGCGCGCAGGTTGTCGTAGTGGTCCAGCGCCATGCCCGAGCCGATCGCCACGCAGGTCAGCGGTGAGTCCGCGGACACCACGGGCATGCCGGTCTCGGCGGCGATGACCTCATCCAGGCCGTCGATCAAGGTGCCGCCACCGACCAGCAGGATCCCCTCCTTGGTGATGTCGGCCGACAGCTCCGGCGGGGTCTCCTCCAGCGCGTCACGGATCGCGCGGACGATCTCCTCGGCACGCGGGGCGATCGCCGCCCGCACCTCAGCCTGGCTGAGCTGGATCGCGGTCGGCAGCCCGGTGACCAGGTGGCGTCCGCGGACCTGGTACTGGCCCTCATCGGCGCGCGGCAGCACCGAGCCGATCGCGAGCTTGATCGCCTCCGCGGTCTGGGATCCGATCGCCAGCTTGTGCTCGTTGCGGATGTAAGCGGCGATCGCCTCATCAAACTCGTAGCCGCCGACGCGCACTGAGCGCGACAGCACGATCCCGCCGAGCGAGATCACGGCCACCTCAGTGGTACCGCCGCCGACGTCAACGACCATCCGGCCGACCGGTTCCTCGATCGCCAGCCCGGCGCCGATAGCGGCCGCGATCGGCTCCTCGATCAGGTGCACGCGGCGCGCGCCGGCCGCCAGCGACGCCTCCTCTACCGCCCGCTTCTCAACCTCGGTGACGCCGCTGGGTGCGCAGACGATCAGCCGCGGGTGGGTGGAGCGGCGGTTGATGACCTTGCGGATGAAGTAGCGCAGCATCTCCTCGGTCACGTCGAAGTCGGCGATCACCCCGTGGCGCAGCGGCCGCACGGCGGAGATCGTCGCCGGCGTCCGGCCGATCATGCGCTGTGCCTCGGCGCCGACGGCGTGCACGTCCCCGAGCTTCACGTCGGTCGCGACGACGGAGGGCTCGGACACGACGATGCCCTGGCCGCCGACGTACACGAGCGTGTTCGCGGTGCCCAGATCTATGGCCATGTCCTGGGCGCCCATGGAGGGCGTCAGGTGCATCCGTGAGTTGTCGCGACGGGAGCCGTCTCTACGCAGTCTGATCTCAACAGCTTGCCAAATGCGGGCCACAAGTTCCCGCCCACAGGATCTTTTTAGCTTGCATCACGCGCACGAGCACAAAGTCAGAGCGTTGACACCCGTTTGACAGCCACAGGCCTGGCTGCCAGGCTGGGTGTACACGGACCGGTGCGGCTGGACGCCGCCCGGCGATTCAGGGACGCACATGCTGAAGCCCGACAAGGCGCTGGACTCCAGGCAGCTGCGCTGCCACCCGACCGCGAGCCCCCGGTGAACGTGATGTACCCGCTCACCAACGGGCTCGCTGCGCCGAGCCGTCCCGAGCATCTGCATCAGATCATCGAGCACGCTCCCTTCCCGATCTGCATCAAGGACCGTGAGCACAGCTTTGTGTTTGTGAACGCCGCGATCGGCGAGCTGCTCGGGATCGACACGTCCGCGATGATCGGGCGCAAGATGGGCGAGTTCGTGCCTTCGATCGCCGCGACGCTGGAGGCCGCAGCAGACCGCGCGTGTGCTGAGAGCCGCACGGTCCGGGAGGAGCTGCAGCTCGCCACCGCGGATCAGGTTCTGACCTTCGAGGCCGTCACGTTTCCGCTACCGGGCAGCGACGGTGAGCCTGAGCAGACCTGCACGATCTGTACCGACGTCACGGCGGCGCGCCGCCAGCTGGAATTCGAGCGCCTGCACGACTCCGCGACCGAGCGGATCCGCGGCGCCCTACAGGACCGGCGGATGCGCGTCTACTCACAGCCGATTGTGGCCACGCGCGGCGGCGTGGCCGTCAAGGAAGAGCTGTTGATGCGCCTCCAAACCGAGGACGGAACGATCCTCAGCCCGTCTGGCTTCCTGCCCGACGCCGAGCGGTTCGGCCTGATCCAGGAGGCTGACACGTGGATGGTCTCCCAGGCGCTGGAGCTCGCGCGCGACCGTCCGGTGGCGGTCAACCTGTCACCGATCACGCTGTGTGACGCGGCCGCCCGCGAGCAGATCCTGAGCCGGCTCGCGGACGCGCCGGAGGCGGCGGCCGAGGTCATCTTCGAGCTGACCGAAACCGCTGCCGCCGAGCACATCCGCGACGCGGTGCGCTTCGCGGCCGCGATCACCGAGCTTGGCTGCGGCCTGGCCCTGGATGACTTCGGGACCGGCTTTGGGACCTTCACCTACCTGCGCCAGCTGCCGATCCGGCACCTGAAGATCGATCGCAGCTTTGTAGCTGAGATCCGCCAGTCCGGTGATGACCGCCGGGTCGTCAAGAGCATCGTCAGCATCGCGGAGCAGTTCGAGCTCCAGACGATCGCGGAGGGCGTCGAGGACGAGGAGACGCTCGCGCTGCTCGGCTCGCTCGGGGTCGATTACGCCCAGGGGTACCTGCTGGGCCGCCCGGCGCCGGTCACAGAACAGCGCGCCGCTTAGGGGTCTGGGCGATTTTGCCCCCTATAGGGGGCAAAACTCCCCACAACCCTCCGCCTAACGTTCGCCCGGAGCCCGGCGGGGGTACTGCGTGATGTTGTGCCCCACGTCCAGCGCCGTTGTGATCAGCCGGCTCTGCTCCTTGTTGTGGGCGGCGGGGTAGCCCTCGCCGGAGGCGGCACGCTCGGGCCGGCCGACGTAGCCGAACTCGATCTCATCGGGCAGGATCTGCAGGAGTCGCGGAGCCATGTGCATGCGCGCGCCCATGTTGCGCGGCTCCTCTTGGACCCAGATGACCTCACGCAGGTTCGGGTACTGGCGGACCAGCGCCAGGATCTCGCTCTGGGGGAAGGGGTAGAGCAGCTCCACGCGGCCGACCGCGACGCCGGTCGCGTTGGCGCGGTCGGCGTGACTGACTATGTCGTAGTAGATCTTGCCCGAGCACAGCAGCAGGCGCGTGACCTGCTCGGGGTCGACGCCGGGATCGCCGATCACCGGGTGGAAGCGGCCCTCTGACAGGTCCTCCAGCCGCGAGGAGGCAGCGGCCAGCCGCAGCAGGTACTTCGGCGTCATGATCACCAGCGGGCGCTGCTTGGCGATCCGCGCCTGGCGGCGCAGCAGGTGGAAGTACTGCGCGGGCGTGGTGCAGTTGGCCACGCGGATGTTGCCCTCCGCCGCCAGCTGCAGGTAGCGCTCCAGGCGCGCCGAGGAGTGCTCGGGGCCGGCGCCCTCATAGCCGTGGGGCAGAAGCAGCGTCAGGCGCGAGGTCTGACCCCACTTGGCGAGCCCCGGCGCGATGAACTGGTCGATGATCACCTGGCCGCCGTTGGCGAAGTCGCCGAACTGCGCCTCCCACAGCACCAGCGTCTCCGGCGCCTCCTGGGAGTAGCCGTACTCGAAGCCGAGGCACGCGGTCTCTGACAGCGGCGAGTTGTGCAGCTCCAGCGGCGCCTTGGCGCCGGGCAGGTGCTGGAGCGCGCAGTGCTCCTGACCGGTCTTCGGGTCGTGGGTGACCAGGTGGCGCTGGGAGAAGGTGCCCCGCTCCGTGTCCTGGCCGGTGAGCCGTACCGGCACGCCTTCTGTCAGCAGGCTGGCGTAGGCCAGCGCTTCGGCGTGTGCCCAGTTGATGCCGCCTTCCGGACCCATCGCCGTCCGTCGCTGCTCGAGCTGGCGCACCAGCTTGGGGTGCACGGTGAAGCCATCAGGGACGGCCAGCAGCTCCTCATTCAGGGCCAGCAGCTGCTCAGCGGGAACCGCGGTCTGCACCTCGGGGCTGGGCGTGCGGTCGAGCTGGTACTCGCCGGTGCCCTGTGAGCCGCCGCTGGCATCCTCGTGCTGGGCGGCGATCCGCTCCTTCAGCGCCGTGTGCGCCTCGGACAGCTCGCCCCAGACCTCATCGGTCAGCTCGGTGCTCTGCTCCTCGGTGACGACACCGCTCTCGATCAGCTTGCGCGCGTAGATCTCGCGCACCGTCGGGTGCTTCTTGACGAGCTGGTACATCTCCGGCTGCGTGTAGGCCGGCTCATCGGCCTCGTTGTGGCCGAAGCGGCGGTAGCCGATCAGATCGATCAGCACGTCGTGGCCGAACTCCTCGCGGAACGCGAAGGACAGCCGCACCGCGGAGATGCACGCCTCGACGTCGTCGGCGTTGACGTGGATGATCGGCACGTCAAAGCCCTTGGCCATGTCTGAGGCGTACGGGGTCGAGCGGCCGTCATCCGGGTCGGTGGTGAACCCGACCTGGTTGTTCTGGATGATGTGGACCGTGCCGCCGACGGTGTAGCCGTCGAGCGCCTGCAGGTTCAGGGTCTCGGCAACCACGCCCTGGCCGGGGAACGCGGCGTCGCCGTGCAGCACGACCGGCACCGCGCTGTTGGTGTCCTGGGTGGCGTGCGGACCCTGGCGGGTGGTCTGCGCCGCGCGCGTCGCGCCGCTGGCGACCGGCGCGACGAACTCCAGGTGGCTCGGGTTCGACTCCAGCCGCACCAGGATCGTGCCGCCGCCGGGCAGCTGGTACTTGCCCTGGGCGCCGTGGTGGTACTTGACATCGCCGGTGCCGCCCTCGGGGATCGTGGTGATCGCCTCAAGCGTGTTCTGCCCCTCGAACTCCGCGAAGATCGAGCCGTAGGGACGCCCGAGGTTGTGGGCCAGCACGTTCAGGCGGCCGCGGTGGGCCATGCCGAGCACGACCTCACGCGCGCCGTTGGCCGCGGCCAGCTGGATGATCTGGTCGATCATCGGCACCGTCATGTCCAGGCCCTCGATGCTGAACTGCTTCTGCCCGAGGTAGGACTTGTGCATGAAGCGCTCCAGCGCGTCGACCTCGGTCAACCGCTTGAGCAGCGCCTTCTGCTCCTCGGGCTCGGACGGCGTGCGGAAGCGGCCGGCCTCGATCGCCTCCCGCAGCCACAGACGCTGACGGGCGGAGGCGATGTGCTCGATCTCATAAGCGATCGAGCCGCAGTAGGTCTCGCGCAGGTGCGGCAGCGCGTCAGCCAGCGTGTCGCCCTCCACGTAGGTGCGCAGCACCCGTGCGGGGATCTGGGCCATCAGATCCTGCGTCAGGCCGATGCTGGCCGGGTCGAGCCCGGGATCGCCCTCACCCTGGCGGCCCAGCGGATCGAGGTTCGCGGCCAGGTGCCCGTGCGTGCGGTAGGCCTTGAGCAGGCTGGTCGATGCCTGAACCGCCTGAAGCAGCTCTTCACTGGGGGCGCCCC
>JAFMRN010000391.1 GCA_017354065.1 Solirubrobacterales bacterium | reverse complement strand
GGTCAACGGCCACCCCGCGCTGATCGTCAGGCTCAACGGGGCGATCGACACGGTCATCGCGGTGCGCATCGACGACGGCCTGATCACCGGCCTGTACGCCGTGCGCAACCCGGAGAAGCTGTCGCACATGGAGCGGGAAACCGCCCTGCGCCGCTGAGCCCAGGCCAGGACGCGCTCAACGGAGGGCGAAGCACGAACCCGTTCTGGATAACCCCAAGGCTGCGCCGGCGGAGACCGTTAGCTGGTCGCGGCGTCGAGCAGGTGGTAGTTCCGCTTGCCCTTGCGCAGCAGCAGCCAGCGGTTGTAGAGCAGATCGCCCTCGGCGAGCGGGCGGTCCTCCGGGACCACCTCGCCGTTGACGGAGGCGGCGCCCTGGCTGATCGTGCGGCGCGCGTCCGACAGCGACGAAGCCAGCGGGGTCGCCGCTAGCGCCGCCGCCAGCGTCACCCCGGCGGTGAACGGGGAGGTCGGGACCTCGGACGCCAGGAACTCGAGCGCCTGCGCGGACGCACCAGAAGGCGAGCCGCCGAACAGGATCGCGCTCGCCTCCTCGGCCGCCGCTGTCGCCTCCGGGCCGTGCACGATCGTGGTGATCTCCCTGGCGAGGCGGCGCTGGCCCGCGCGCCGGAACGGCGCCTCGGCGTGTGCGGCCGCGATCTCGTGGCACTCCTCGACGGGCAGCAGCGTGAGCTGGAGGAGGAAGCGCTCGATGTCGGCGTCCGGGATATTCATCCAGTACTGGAAGAACTGGTAAGGGGAGGTCTTGTCGGCGGCCAGCCAGACCGCCTCACCCTCGGACTTGCTGAACTTCTTGCCGTCCGAGCGGAGCAGCAGCGGCCAGGTGAACGCGTGCACGTGCTTGCCGTCGGCGCGCCTGATCAGGTCCACGCCCGCCAGCAGGTTCCCCCACTGATCGGAGCCGCCGATCTGCAGCTCGACCTTGTGGTTCCTGCTTAGGTGGAGGTAGTCGTTGGCCTGCAGCAGCTGGTAGCTGAACTCGGTGAACGAGATGCCGTTCTCCGACTCGAGCCGGGCCTTCACCGACTCGCGGGCGATCATCTGGTTGACGCTCGCGTGCTTGCCGACGTCGCGCAGGAAGTCAAGCAGGGTCACCGACCCGGTCCAGCTCAGGTTGTTGACGAGCCCGACCCGGGAGATGCGCTCCAACTGCTCGGCGATCCGCTTGGTGTTGCGGGCCAGCGTCTCGGCGTCGAGCAGGTTGCGTTCCTTGGAGCGGCCGCCCGGGTCGCCGATCATCCCGGTCGCACCGCCGGCCAGTGCGATCGCGTGGTGCCCGGCGTCGGCGAACCGGCGCAACACCAGCAGCCCGATCAGGTTGCCGATCTGCAGGGAGTCGTTGCTCGGGTCGCAGCCGTAGTACACGCCAACCGGGCCAGTCTGGATCCGGGCGCGCAGCGCGTCGCGGTCGGTGCTGTCCTGGACGAGGCCCCTGGCCTCAAGGTCGGCGAGAAGATCCATGCAGACATGATCCCATATCCCGCGTTGTGGCCCGGCTCCATTTAGCGCTAGCCCTGGTCAGCGGCTGCGGTGACCGAAAGAAGTTATCCCGAACGAGTTCGTGGCTCCGCCTAATCATCAGGAAACCTGTACATCCTACGGACGGCGTGACACGATCCACAGCAACGCGGCCCGCGCTCAGGCCAGTGATGCGGGCCAATGATGCGAGGAGGCATCAGATGCGGATGCGGTGGAGATCTCCCAAGACCCTGACCGCGACGGCCGCGGTCACCCTGATCGCGGCGGGCACCGCGCTCGC
>JAFMRN010000186.1 GCA_017354065.1 Solirubrobacterales bacterium | reverse complement strand
GCCCAGCTGGGCGGGCCCGAGCCGGATCCCGGCCGGCAGGATCTCGGTGCCCTCGGCTATGTCGCTGCCGCGGTCACGCACGTGCGCGTGGGCGGGCACCGCCTCAGCGACGCTGACGCGCTGTCCGTCGACGGTAACCCGCTCAACCGGCACCACCGCGTCAGCGCCGGCCGGCAGCTCGGCCCCGGTGGAGATCGCAACCGCCTGACCGGAGCTCAGCGCCGAGCCGAAGGGGCGTCCGGCGCGGGACTCACCGACGTTCTGAAGCGTGCCCGGCGTATCCGCGGCCAACACCGCGTAGCCGTCCATCGCCGAGTTCGTGAACGGTGGCAGTGCCAGCGCCGCGTGCAACGCGGTAGCGAGGTACCGGCCGTCTGCGTCGCGCAGATCGACCGGCTCGCTGTCAAGCGGCGTGACCGCCTCCAGGACGCGTTGCAGTGCCGACTCGATCCCCAGCAGTTCAGCTTCCGCCATGGCCGCGCAGTCTATGTCGTCGCAAGTCGCGCAACGGGCCCGCCAGCTTCACGCCCAGCAACGTGGCGCCGCTGATCACCAACAACAGCACTCCGACCGCGACCGCCTGATCCAGGTTCGTGCCGAACAGCGAGTAGACCGCCAGGGGCAGCGTCTGGGTGCGGCCCTGGAAGCTGCCGGCAAACAGGATCGTCGCGCCGAACTCGCCGACGCCGCGGGCGAAGGACATCGCCGCCGCCGCGCCGAGTCCGCTGGCCGCCAGCGGAATCGCGATCAACAGCGTGCGGCGCACGCGGCCGGCGCCCAGCGATGTGGCCGCGTCCAGCAGCGTCGGATCAAGCGTCTCGAACGCGGCGATCGCGCCGCGCAGGTAGAACGGCGCTGACACAAACACGATCGCGATCACCACCGCCGCCTGGGTGAAGCCGAGGCTGATGCCGAGACTGTTCAGGGCCGAGCCCAGCAGCCCGAGGCGGCCGAAAGCGACCAGCAGCGCGATGCCCGCCACCGCCGGGGGCATCACCAGCGGGAGCTCAACCAGGGTGATCAGGAGCCGCCTGCCCGGGAACCGTGAACGGCCGATCAGGTAGGCAAACGGCGTGCCCAGCCCGAGCGTGCAGGCGATCGCGATCAGGTTGGTCTTCAGCGACACCCCGATCGCGTCGGTTGTCGCCGCGCTGCCCAACTGCCGCCACAAGGCGGCAGGTGGCTGATAGACGATCAACGCGACGATCGGCAGCACCAGGAAACCCAGCACTGCCGCGACCACTATCCCCAGCGGGATCATGAAGCCGCCCCGTGTGGCCAGACGGAGCGGTTTGGCGCTCACGGCTTGCCGAAGCCCGCGGCCTGCAGCTGCTTCTGTGCGGCGGGTGTGCTGAGCGCCTTCACATACGCCTTGGCCGCGGCCTGGTTCTTGGAGGCCTTGACGACCGAGACCGTGTCCTTGGTCTTCGGCTTGGCCTTGGCTGGCAGTTTGATCGGCGTCACCTTGTTAGCTGCGGTCTTGGCGTCGGTGATGTAAACGAAGCCTACGTCACCTTCACCGGCGGCGATCTGGGCTACCACCTGGCTGACGTTCGCCTCCTTGGAGACGACGTTCTTGGTCGCAGCCTTGGTGATCCCGAGGCTCTTGAACGCGCCGGACGCGTAAGTACCGCACGGCTGGGAGGCCTCACAGACGACGATCTTCACGCCCGGCCTGGTGACATCGGAGACGCGCTTGATGTGCGCCGGGTTGCTCTTCGGCACGATCATCACCAGCGTGTTGGTAGCGAACGTGACCGGCTTGCTCGCCAGCCCGGCCTTGTACAGCGCGGTCGTCTGCTTCGGTGCCGCGGCTGCGAACACGTCCGCGGGCGCGCCCTGCTTGATCTGGGTCTCAAGCGTGTCCGAGCCGCCGAAGGAGTAGGCGGCGGAGTGGATCTTGGGGAGCACCTTTGACAGTGAGGACGCTCCGAATACGGTCAGCTTCCCGGATTTGGAGGACGCTGATGTGCTCGTTCCCGAGCTGGATCCACAGCCGGCGGCCAGGAGCGCGACCGCGGCGGTTGCATAAGCAGTACGTAGGCGCATGGCCAGAAACTAACGCTTTGTCATCAGCGGCGGGTGGTTGTGTTAGGCCATGGGCCCACCCTCGCGCTTTTATAACCCCATCCATAACCCCATCTGGGGTTACAAATGTGCGAGCCTGTATTTGGCACCACACTGCACCCCCGGGCTCGGCGGCTCGGCGTCAGGACAGCAGGCCGGCGATCAGCGCCTCACGCTCGCTGTCTGAGCCGAACAGGAAGCGGTGCACCCGCAGTAATCCCACGACGTCATGGATGTCGGAATCGAACTGGGGAACGGGTAGCACCGGCTGACTTCGCAGGTCAGCTTCCAGCCGTGCCAGGTTCGCCTCATCACGCGCGGCCAGAACGCCGTAATCAGCGAAGTTCTCAGCGACGCGAGCCGCCAGCTCGGGATCGGCCAGGGCCGCTGCCAAAGCCGCTTCCACGCTGGCGCGATCTGCGCCGCCGGACAGGTCGTGGTGGAAGCGGTTGACGACGGCGCCGCAGAAAGCCATGCCCTCACGTTCCAGCGCGTCGCGGAACCAGCTGGCCTCAGCGATCGGCCCGTCCTGGGCCGAGGTCACCAGCAGGAACGCGGTCGCCTCGGAGCGCAGCAGCACCTCGACCGCGCGTGCGCGCGCGCTGAAGGTGTCGGTCATCGGGCCCAGCAGCCCGAAGAAGTGGGTCAGATCCGAGATCAGGTCGACGCCGGTGATTCGCTTCAGCGCGCCGACCAGCGGTGCGACGCCAAGCCCGACCATCCGCAGACCGACTCCGGTCGGCTTCAGAAACGCCTGCAGCGCGCGGCCTTCCAGGAACGCGTTCAGGCGTCGCGGTGCCTCCAGGAAATCCAGCGCGTGCCGGGACGGGGGAGTGTCCAAGACGATCAGGTCAAAGCGGTCGTCACCGAACAGCTCATACAGCTTGGAGACGGCGGTGAACTCCTGGGATCCGGCCACGGCGCCGGAGATCTGTTGGTAGACGAGGTTCTCCTTGATCGCCCCGGCCCGCTCCGGAGTCGGCGCGGCCGCGTCAATCAGCTCGTCAAAGGTGCGCTTGGGGTCGAGCATTGAGGCCCACAGCTCGCCCTTGACCTCCAGGCCGGCAGCGGCGAAGCGCTCGGCGGGCACCTGGGCCAGGTCGTTGCTGAGCTGTTCCAGGCCCAGCGCGGCGGCCAGGCGCTTGGCGGGGTCGATCGTGATAACCGCGACCTTCAAGCCCTGGGCGGCCATGCCCAGGGCGATCACCGCGGACGTGGTGGTCTTGCCCACGCCGCCGGACCCGGCGCAGACACAGACGCGTTTGCCGGCCAGCAGCTCCGGGACGTTCACAGCTGCGTCCCCAGCCGGTCTGCCAGCGAGCGGATGTCCGGCTCGGCGCTGAACAGGTATGGGAGGGTCACCAAGCGCTCGCCGAAGGCGGCGCGGAGCCGCTCGAGATAGGGCCGCTGGGCAGCCGCGCGGCGCCCTTCTGAGATCGCGGCGCGCAGGGGCGCGTCGGTCAGCGTGCCCGCGTCCTGACGTGCGCTTTCCAGCCGGGCGATCTCAGCCTCGCTGAAGCGTTCCGGATAGCACATGTTCGTGATCACATACGCGAGCCGGAGGTGGTCCTTCTCCAGTGCGCGCGCGAGGGACAGGGTCTCGCTGACGGGCAGTTCCTCCGGCTGGGCGACCCCGACCACAGCCGTGAACTCCGGGTCGGCGATGGTCGCGGCGATGGTGGAGGCCTGGCGGGCGATCGGCCCGACCCGCGCGATCTCAGCGAACGTCCGCGGGGTGCGCAGCGCGGCGACCCCGTGCCCCGTCGCCGGTGCGTCGACTATCACCACGTCGTAGGGTGCCGCGCGCTCGCGGATGCGCTGGACCTGGGCCAGTTCCCAGACCTTGCCGATTGCCAGCAGCTCTCGCATGCCGGGCGTGGCCATGGCCAGGGCGCCGAAGATCCGGCTTGCCGCCAGCGCGCTGCCCAGGGCACCCGCTTTCACGCGCAGGTACTCCTCCATCGCCGCCTGGGGATCGATCGTGATCGTGAACAGACCGGGTGCGAGCTTGACCTCGGCGATCCCGCCCGCGCGCGAGTCCGGTGCCTGGCTGGCCGGGGTGAGTTCGGCGATGATCACGCGCTGTCCGGCGCGGGCCGCGATCAAGCCCAGCGCGCGAGCGACCGTGGTCCGGCCGACCCCGCCCTTGCCGGTGACGAAGATCAGGCGATGCTCAAGCAGTGGCAGGGGCGACACGGCGCCGGAGACCATAGCTCGCACGCTAATAATTGAAGGAATCGCCATAACGCGTGCGAATAGGAGCGCGAATGTTTTTCGCGGCCCGAGCATGCTCCCGGAGGAGGGAACTCCTGTGACCAAGGTGATCGCCTTCGCCAACCAGAAGGGTGGCGTTGCCAAAACCACCACGACCCTGAACCTCGCAGTCGCCTTTGCGGAGGAGGGTCACCGTGTGCTGTGCTGCGACATGGACCCCCAGGGCAACCTGACCATGTCACAGGGCATAGATCCAGACACCCTGACCAAGTCCATGTATGACGTGCTGGTCCACCGCACGCCGATCCGCGAGGTGATCCGCAAGCGCGAGATCGACGTCGCCTGCGCATCGATCGACCTCGCCGGCGCCGAGATCGCCATGTCCACGATGATCGGCCGCGAGCGCTCTCTGCAGCGCGCTATGGCCGACATCGTCGAGGACTACGACTTCACTTTCATCGACACCCCGCCGAGCCTCGGCTTGCTGACGATCAACGCGCTGACGGTCGCAAACAAGGTGATCGTCCCCGTCCAGTGCGAGTATTTGTCCATGCGGGGCTTGATTCAGCTGCAGAACACGCTCGCGATGATCCGGGAGAATCTGAACCCCGAGATCCAGGTCGAAGGCATCCTGCCGACGATGGTCGACACCCGCACGCTCCACGCCAAAGAGGCGATTGAGATGCTGGAGGAGAACTTCGGCGAGCGGGTGTTCGCTTCGCGCATCAGGCGCACCGTGCGATTCGCAGAGGCCCCGGTAAAGGGTCAGTCAGTCCTCAAATACGATCCAGACGGCATGGCAGCCCACAGTTACCGGCAGCTCGCCAAGGAGGTTCTCTCGGATGTCTAACGCTAAGCGCGCCTCCATGCGCGAGGGACCGTTGTCCCAGTTGTTCCGCCAGACGGCGGAGGACACGGTTGAGTCCGATCACGCCGAAGCCCAGCAGCAACAGCAGCTTGACGTCGAGGCGACCGCCAAAGAGCTGCCCCACCCTGCGCTGCACGAGAGCGCCAAGGCCGA
>JAFMRN010000036.1 GCA_017354065.1 Solirubrobacterales bacterium | reverse complement strand
CCCCCCCCCCCCCCCCCGACCCGCTGCGCCATCATGGAAACCACACGGACTGATGGCGACCAACGGCAAGGACATAGCGCGGCTGATAGCGGTCTGCCGGGACCGGCACGGGATCATCGCCGCGCTGGCGGGCGGCCTCGCGGACGCCGGCGCCAACATCGTCAGCTCCAACCAGCACTCAACCAAAGCTGAGGACGGCCGGTTCTTTCTGCGGATGGAGTTGCACCTCCAGGATCTGGCCGCACACCGGACCGAGCTGGAGCGGTCCCTGACCCAGGTGGCCCAGCGCTTCGACATCGACTGGCAGCTCCTGGACGCGACCCGCCCGAAGCGCGTCGCGCTGTTCGTGTCCCGCTATGAGCACTGCCTGCTCGACCTGCTGTGGCGCTGGCGCCGCGACCAGCTGGCGATGGATCTGACCGCGGTGGTCTCGAACCACGAGAACCTGCGCGGCGCCGTTGAGAGCTACGGCGTGCCGTTCCATCACGTCCCGGTCGACAACCACAACAAGGCCAAGGCCGAGGCAGCCCAGCTGGAGCTGCTCCAGGGCCAGGTAGATCTCGTCGTCCTGGCCCGCTACATGCAGATCCTCTCCCCCGAGTTTCTAACCCGCGTGGGCGCGCCCGTGATCAACATCCACCACAGCTTTCTGCCCGCCTTCGCGGGTGCGCAGCCCTACCAGCGGGCCTTTGACCGCGGCGTGAAGCTGATCGGCGCCACCGCTCACTACGCCACGGCCGAACTGGACGACGGACCGATCATCGAGCAGGACGTGATGCGCGTGACCCACGCGCATGACCCGCACAAGCTGGAGGCGATCGGCGCCGACGTGGAACGGATGGTGCTGGCCCGCGCGGTTGAGTGGCACCTGGCCGACCGGGTGCTGATCGACGGCAACAGGACCGTGATCCTCTAACGGCACTTCCCTACACTTCGCGCGGCTATGCCAGGACTGGTAATCATCGGCGCCCAGTGGGGCGATGAAGGCAAGGGCAAGGTCACGGACCTGCTGGCGGAACGCGCCGACACGATCGTCCGCTTCCAGGGCGGCAACAACGCCGGACACACGATCGTCCGTGACGGCCAGACCTGGAAGCTGCACCTGATGCCCTCCGGGATCCTGCACCCGAAGAAGCTGTGCGTGATCGGTAACGGCGTGGTGATCGACCCGAAGGTGCTGACCGACGAGCTGGACGAGCTGCGCCGCCGCGGCGTGGACACCAGCGGGCTGCGGATCTCCGCCAACGCGCACCTGATCATGCCCTACCACATGCTCTTGGACCACGCCGGGGAGATCAAGCTGGGCAAGCTCAACATCGGCACGACGCGGCGCGGCATCGGCCCCTGTTACGCCGATAAGGCGGCACGCCTGGGGATCCGCGTCCAGGACCTGCTGGACGAGAAGATCCTGAAGAAGAAGATCGTCGCCGCCCTGGAGCCCAAGCGCCTGATGCTGCGCTCCTACCAGCGCTCCGAGGAGCTGGACCTGCAGACGATGACCCAGGAGTATCTGACCTACGGGCACCGCCTGAAGCGCTACATCGCCGACACCTCCAAGCTCGTCTGTGACCGGCTGGACCGGGATGAGCTGGTGCTGTTCGAGGGCGCCCAGGGCACGCTGCTGGACATTGACCACGGCACCTATCCGTTCGTCACCTCGTCCAACCCGATCGCGGGCTCTGCCACGATCGGCGCCGGCGTCGGCCCGAAGGACATTGACGAGGTCTGGGGCATCGCCAAGGCGTACTCAACCCGCGTCGGTGCCGGGCCGTTCCCGACCGAGCTGGAAGGTCCGATCGCCGATGAGCTGCGCGAGAAGGGACACGAGTACGGCACGACGACCGGCCGTGAGCGGCGCGTCGGCTGGCTCGACCTGGTGGCCCTGCGTTACGCGGCGCGGATCAACTCGCTGACCGCGATCGCGCTGACCAAGCTGGACGTCCTCTCCGGTCAGGAGCGGATCCTGGTCGGCACCGCCTACCGCGGGCCCGAGGACTCCGAGTTCGAGCACTTCCCCTACCACCAGACGGTCCTGCACCACGCGGTCGGCCAGTACGAGTCGCTGCCCGGCTGGGATGAGGACATCACCGGCGCCCGCTCAGAGGCTGACCTGCCCCCCGAAGCCCGAGACTACCTGCGGTTCATCGAGGAGTTCGTGAAGGTCCCGATCGCGCTGGTAGGCGTCGGCCCCGGCCGCGATGAGGTGATCTGGACCAAGGCCGGCGTCGGCATGCACGGCTCGGCGCTGACAGCTGCCTGAGCCGAGGTACGCTGTCACACATGCCAACGCTGGTCCTCGACCCGCCGCCCCCTGATTTCGAAGCGCTGCTGGAGCGGCGCCGCCAGATCGGCCTCGACAAGCACGATGAAGTCTGGGAGGGAGTGCTGCATTTGGGACCCGCACCGCTGCGCCGCCACGCGCGCCTACAGATGCAGGTGATCGCGCGGCTGGAACCGGCCGCGCTTGCGGCGGGTCTGGAGCCGGTCATGGAGTTCAACCTCGGCGAACCCGATGACTTTCGGATACCCGACGGCGGCCTGCTGGAGCCAGGCCCGGACGCCTTGTACCTATCGACCGCCGCCCTCGTCGCTGAGGTTCTCTCCCCCAACGACGAAACCCGGCAGAAGCTTCCCTTCTACGCCGCCCACGGCGTGCAGGAGATCGTGATCGTCGACCCAGAGACGCACACGGTCGAGTGGCTCCGGCTGAGCTCCGGCAGCTATCAGCCGACCGCGCACAGCACGGTTATCGAGCTGAGCGCCAGCGCACTGACCCAGCAGCTGGACTGGCCGAATTAATGGGAGAGGGGCCCGCCTCGCGGCCACGTGGCCGCTCCGGCACCCTCTAGCGCCAGTTCTCAAGCAGCTCCGCGTCGGACACCCGCCCGACAACCCGCGCCGGCACGCCCAACACCCGCTCCCGTGGGCCGACGTCACGGGTCACCACGGCGCCGGCGCCGACAAACGCCTCCTCACCGATCTCGACGCCGGGGACCAGCACGGCGCCGCCGCCGACCCGGGCGGCGCGGCGGACCACCGGAGCGGTCAGACCTTGGCCCCGCGAGTGTCGGCCCATCGTGTCGTCGTTGGTCATCTGCGCGCCCGGCCCGAGGAACGCGTCGTCCTCCACCACCGCGCCGCTGGTCACATACACGCCAGTCTGGATCGAGACGCGCTCGCCGACCACCGCGTCAAAGTCGACACACGAGCCGCGGCCGACGACGCTGCCCTCACCGACTGACGAACGCTCGCGCACCTGGGACTGGTCGCCGATGATCGCCCCGGCGCCGATCGACGCACCCGCATATACGACAGCCCCCGCGCACACGGTCGCGCCGACTCCAACGCTCAGGACGCCGCTCGCGGCTTTGGGCTCGCGAGCGGCGGCGGAGCCGCGCCGCAGGCGCGGCTGCTTGCCGAGCACGGCACAGGACTCGACCAGCACGCCGGCCGCGAGCCGCACGCCCGGGCCGATCACCGCGTTGGCCCAGATCACGACGTCATCAGCCAGCTCGGCGGCCGGGTCTACCACGGCACCGGCCGCGATCTCAGGCACGCGCGGACCGCTCAAGTGAGTTCTGCAACGTCTCCAGCACGCGCACGACCGCTAGGCCGGAGCGGCCGTCCGAGCGCGGCGTGGTGCCTTGGGCGATCGACTCCAGGAAGTGCTGGCACTCAAGCCGCAGCGGCTCGGCGGCCGGCAGCCGCGGGGAGAAGATGTCCCCGGAGCGGGTTATGTACTCGCCATAGCCCTGGGCGTTCTCATCAAAGCCCTTGTCGTAAATGGTGACCTTGCCCTCCAGCGCCATGTCGTCAAAGGTCGCCATGCGCTTGGAGCCAACTACGGTGAAGCGCCGCTCCTTGTGCGGGTCGAGCCAGCTCAGGTGCAGGTGTGCCGCCAGTCCCGAGGGGAAGCGCAGGAAGCAGAACACGACGTCCTCCACTCCGGAGCGCACATAGGACTCGCCGTGGGCGACGGCCTCAACCGGCTCCTCACCGACCAGCGACAGCACGACTGACACGTCGTGGGCGCCGAGTGACCACAGCGCGTTCTCATCGGCGCGGATCTTGCCGAGGTTCAGGCGGTTGCCGTAGATGTAGTACAGCTCCCCGAGCTCGCCGGAGTCGGCCAGCTCCTTCAGCTTGGTGACGCCCGGGTGGTACTCCAGCAGGTGGCCGACCATCAGCGTCTTGCGGGCGCGCTCGGCGGCCTCGACGGCACGCTCGGCGGCCTCGACCGACTGGGCCAGCGGTTTCTCCACGAAGCAGTGCTTGCCGGCGGCGAGCACGCGCTCGGCCAGGTCGGCGTGGGTGGGCACCGGCGTGGCCAGCACGATCGCGTCGAGCTCCGGGTCGCTCAGCAGATCCTCGACGTTGGTGCTGAGCGCCACCCCGGGGTGGGCGGCGGAGACGCGCGTCAGGGCAGCTTCTGAGCCGTCACAGAGCCAGCGCAGTTCGGCGTCCGGTAGCGCCGCGAAGTTCCGCGCCAGGTTCGGCCCCCAGTAGCCAAGGCCGGCGACGCCTACACGTACAGACATGGTCGCGAAGTCTAGGTTCGGCGCCGGAGGTCTTGGCGATTACACCCCCTATAGGAAGCAAAAGTCCCCAGACCCTCAACCGAACCGCTCCGCCAAGGCGGCCACGACCCGCTCCCCGGCGCGACCATCGCCGTACAGCGGCGGACGCTCCGCCGGCGCTTTCGTGCTCAAAGCCGAAAGCGCCGCCTCCAACGACAGGTCGACCAGCGTGTTCCAGCCGGCTTCGACCGTCTCGACCCACTCCGTGGAGGGCCGCATCGTGATGCACGGCACGCCGGCCAGATACGCCTCCTTCTGCAGGCCGCCAGAGTCGGTCAGCGCCGCGCGGGCGCCGCACAGAAGCGCGTTCAACTCGACGTAGCCGAGCGGCTCACAGACGCGAACCTCAGAGACAAAGGACAGCCCGGCCGCCGCCATGCGAGAACGCGTGCGCGGGTGCAGCGGCAACAGGACGGGGACCTCCGCGGCGACCCCGTTCAACAGCGCGACCAGCGCGGCCAGGCGCTCCGGCGAGTCGACGTTGCCCGCGCGGTGGGCGGTCGCGAGCACATAGCCGCCGGGCGCGACACCGTGGCTCACAAGCAGATCGCTGCGCGAAGCAGCCGAGGCCTGCACGCGCAACGCCGTGTCGACCATCACGTCACCGACGTCCACCACCCCCTCAACCACCCCTTCGGCGCGCAGCTGATCGATCCCGACCCGGGAGGAGCACAGCAACAGTGAGCTCAGGTGGTCGACCAGCACGCGGTTGACCTCCTCGGGCATCGCGCGGTCATAGGAGCGCATCCCGGCCTCCACGTGCGCCACCGGAACCCCGGCTTGGGAGGCGGCCAGCGCCCCGGCCAGCGTCGAGTTCGTATCCCCGTAGACCAGCACCACGTCGGCGTCCGACTCCGCCAGGACGGGCTCGAGCGCCGCCAGCTGCCGCGCGGTCTGGGACGTGTTGGAGCCGCCCGCGACGCCGAGCTGCACGGCCGGCTCGGGGATCCCGAGCTCGTCAAAGAAGATCCGGGAGAGGCGGTCGTCGTGATGTTGTCCGGTGTGGACGAGCAGCTCGTCGGCCAGCAGCGGGGAGACCGCGGCCGCCTTGATGAACTGCGGCCGGTTGCCGATGACCGTCAGGACCTTCACGCGGTGGCGCGCCAGACCTCGATGTGCTGCGCCACGAGCTCGCGGACCCGCGTGGTCACCGGCCCGTCGGCGACAAACGTCGTGTCGTCGACCGCGACCACGGTCTGGACCTCGCGGGTCGTGGACGCTAGGAACACCTCGTCCGCGGCCAGCAGCTCCTCCAGCGTGATCGAGCGTTCCTCAACCTCAGCTAGCTCGATTACTGTCGCGCGGGTAATAGACGCCAGCACGTGCGCCGACAGCGGCGTCGTCGCGAGCTGCCTGTCCTTGACCCAGAAGACGGACTTGGTCGGTGCCTCCAGCACCACGCCGGAGGGGTCCACCAGCAGCGCGTCGTCGAACCCGCGCTCCACCGCGAGCCGGGTGCACAGCATGTTCGCGCCATAGGACAGTGACTTGATCTGGTCGAGCACCAGCGTCGGCTGGTACTGGATGCTCGCCACCCGCGCGTGCTCGGGCAGGCGGTGCAGCGGCTCGGTGATCAGGATCCGCCGCCCGCCGCGGGTCAGCATGATCCGCAGCTGCCCGTTGACCTCGTCGGAGAACTCGCCGGTGGCCGTCAGTAGCGCTTCCAGGTCGGCCCGCACCGCGTCCACGTCGACAGCCAGGCGCAGACCGCGACCGGAGCGCGCCAGCCGCGCCAGGTGCTCCTCGAGCTTGTAGGGCCTGCCGTCATATAGCCGGATCACCTCGAAGATCCCGTCGCCGCGGACCAGGCCCTCGTCGGTGACCGGGATCAGCGTCGCGCCGGCCGGGCCGATCACGCCGTCAAGACACGCAAGGCTCACCGCTTGGACCACACCTCGGCGAGGTGCACGATCACCGCGGACGCCGCGGCCATGTCCTGCAAAGAGGCCCACTCACGGATGCTGTGGTACTCGTGCCCGCCGGTGAACAGGTTCGGGGTCGGCAGTCCGCGCAGCGACAGCTGGGAGCCGTCGGTGCCGCCGCGGATCGGCTCGTGCACGGGCGCGATGCCCTCGGCCTCATAAGCCTCCTCGGCCGCGGCGACGACGTCCTGGTCCTGGACGATCGCCTCCCGCATGTTGTGGTACTGGCGGATCACCTCGATCTCCAGCTTCGCCTTCGGCTCGGCGTCGACCACGCTGTGGGCGGTCTGCTCCAGCAGCTGCACGTGGCCGGCGAGCTTGTCCTCATCAAAGTCGCGCACGATCACGCGCGCCTCCGCCTTGGCCACCGTGGCGCTGAACTCCAGCGGGTGGATGAACCCCTCGCGGCCGGAGGTGGTCGCCGGGGTCAGCCGGTCATAAGGCAGCTGGGCGATCACCCGCGCGAGCAGCCGGCCGGCGTGGACCATGACCCCGCTCGCGCTGCCGGGGTGCACGTCGACCCCCTCAACCCGCAGCCTGACCTCAACCGCCGTGAAGGACTCGAAGGACAGCTCACCGACGGTCGACCCATCGATCGTGTAGGCACAGCGCGCGCCAAAACCGGGGATCTCCAGCAGGGAGGCGCCATGGCCGATCTCCTCGTCGGGCACGAACGCGACAGCGATGTTCGCCCGCGGCCGCTCCGGCTCGCTGACCAGTACGCGCAGCGCGGCCATGATCTCGGCGACGCCGGCCTTGTCATCGGCGCCGAGCAGCGTGTCGCCTGAGGCGGTGACGATGTCATGCCCGCGCTTCTTGCCCAAATGCGGCACGCTGGCGGGATCGAGCTCAGTGCCGTCCTTGGGCAGCGCGATCACGCCGCCGTCGTAGTTGCGGTGCACGATCGGCTCGACCCCGGCGCCGGATGCATCGAGCGCCGTGTCGATGTGGCTGATCAGGCCGATCGTCGGGGCGCCGTCGACGTTGGCTTCCAGCTTCGCGGTGACATAGGCGTGCTCGTCGACGTGCACTTCCTCCAGGCCGAGCTCACGCAGTTCCGCCTCCAGCACGCGGGCCAGGTCGAACTGCTTGGACGTGCTCGGCGTGGTGGTCTTGTCGATCGCCGACTGGGTGTCGATCCGGACATAGCGGCTGAAGCGCGCGAGCAGGTCCTCGGCCAGCCCGGCGGCCAGCGCTGAGGTGTATTCAGCGGGCATACGCCGAATCTTCTCAGGAGGAGGGGCGTACCGCCGCGCGGACCGTCGGCGGGACCCCACCGGTGTCGCGCAGCTGCGCCGCCAGGGTCGCCTTCAAGCGACGCGCGGCCGCGGCGCGCGCCATCGCGGGGGTGGCCTTCAGCGAGCCGGGCTCGAGGATCACGATGAACCGCGTGGTCGGCTTGGTCAGCGTGATCCCGACGCGACGGCCGGCGGCCGAGTAGCTGTGCGCGAGCTTCTTGTGCGTTGTGGTCTCCACCAGGATCCGGTTGCGGCGCGCGACGCTGAACCCGGCCGGCAGCGTCAGCACGGCGCTCTTCAGCGCCGGCTCGTTGGTGCCCGAGCTGAGGTGCAGACCCATGGCCGGGTCGGCCCGGGCGACGTCGCGCAGCGACAGCTCGCTGATCCGCGGCGGCGCGGCGATCCGCCATTTGAATGTGGACCCGCGGATGTCATCGGCGCTGGTGCTGACCTTGACCGTGACCGTGTAGTTACCGATCCGCTTGGGCTTGCCGCTGATCAGCCCGGTGCCGGGGTTGATGCTGAGGCCGGCCGGCAGCCCGCTGGCACTGTAGGTCGCGCGCGTGCCCACGGGAACGCTGGCGCGCAGCTGCTTCTTGACCGCGCCGCCGGTGTAGGAGGTTTGATTGCCGACCGCGCTCAAGCGCAGGCTCTGGGCGCACAGCTCACCGGCCAGCGCGGTGGCGTTGGGGCTGCCCAGGCCGCTTGCCATGTCAAAGCCGGGGCCCGCGGGGTAGGAGCCGTTGTTGGTGCCGGTGTAGTCGTTGTTGCCGCTGGTCACGTCGTTGAAGTAGGACCCCGCGGCCGCCGCCCGGTACAGCGCCGGGTTGGCGAAGCCGATCGAGGATCCGCCGCAGTCCTTGCTGGCGTCGGCCAGCGCGAACACCGCAGCCCACAGCGGGGCCCCGCCGCTGGTGCCGCCGGTGCTCTGCCAGCCGGAGGCGCCAGCCTGGGAGTGGTCGCCGTTGTAATAGATCATGTACCCGTGGTGCGGATCCGAGCTGGCGGTCACGTCGGGCACCTCGCGGCAGTAGCCGGCCTTGTTCGCGCACGCCGCGCCGTTCGAGTACGGGCCGATCACGTGCAGTGAGGCCGGCGCGGTGGACTGGTAGGCGGGCATCGGCCAGAACGTCGACTGGCCGCCGCCGCCGGCGCCGTACCCGTTGGTCACGCCGGCGTCGATCGACTGGCCGCCGCCGCTGTTCCAGACCGATTCGGTCGGGGCCGGGCCGAGCGCGCTCATCGAGGTGCCGCCGACGTCGGTGACCCACGGGTCGCTGCCCGGGTCGTCGACCGCCACCGCGTTGGAGTTCTCGTGCGGAACCCCGTCACAGTCCTCCGAGCCGTTGTCACCGGCGGCTGACAGCACGGTCTGGCCCTGGATCGCGGCCTCCTGGAACAGCGTCGCTTCAGCGTGGGCGTCGGCGCCTCCCTCAAGTGCCTCACACTCGCCCCAGGAGTTGGCGATCACGTTGACCTTGTCCTGGCTGATCATCTGCGCGAACACGTCGTAGGGACCGGAGCCGGGCGCGTCGCTCTTGGCGTTGGGGCCCTGGTAGACGGTGACCTTCGCGGCCGGCGCCAGGCCGATCACCTGCTCAATGTCAAAGGCCGACTCACCGGAGCCCGACCCGGTGCCGCTGCCGCCGTCGACCCGGTCATAGCTGACCTGCGCGCTCGTGCCATAACAGGCCTGGTAAGCGGCGATGTCCGCGGTTGAGTTCGGCTCCAGCTCGTAAACCCCGATGTTGACGCCGGCGCCGAGGTCGCCCTGGGCGTAGAGCCCGCTGAGGCTGTAGGCGCCCGCGATCTGATCGGCGGTGTAGGCACCCTCGGCCGGCGCCTTGGCCCTCAGCGCAGCGCACGGCACGGACGCCGACTTTGAGTTCGGCGTCCTGCTTGACGCGCTGTCGTTGTGCGACTGCACCATGTCGGTGTGCCGGGCCTGTAGACCTGACAGGCCGACCACCGCCTGCACGTTCGGCGCGATGCTGGCGGGCAGCTGCGGCGCCTGCAGGTTGACCACTGCCGCGCGCCGGTTCGCCAGGCGCACCTGCGCCAGTTGGGTGTGGAGCACGCGCTCCACGGTGCCGGTCGGCGCCTTGACCATCAGCGCCAGGTGGTTGGCGCTGACCGTCGTGTGGCCCAGCCCCTGGCTCTGGAGCGTGCTCCGGACTTTTTGCAGCGTGCTGTTGGAGGCGCCGAAGCGCGCGCTGAACTGCTGGGTGGACAGGTATTGGTGGTAGTCAGGGGAGGCCGGGTCGCTGACGGCGTCGGCGTAGCGGGTCAGCGCCGCCGGGTCGCGCGGCGTCAGCGCGATGCTGAGCTGCAGCGGTTTGGCGCTGGCCGCTTTGGCGGTCACGTGCGCGCCGGCGGGGAGGCTGACTGCGTTCCCTACCAGTGCCAGCCGCGGCCGCCCTGACGCGTGCGCAGCCTGCGTGCTAACACCGAAAAACAGTAGGAAAAGCAGTGCCGCTGCGATGCGCAACGTGGTTTGTGTGTGGCGGGTAGAGGCTGGGCGCATCGGCACCATCGTTAACGCTGCCGGGGGCCCGGGGTTGTGCACATGGCCGCAGTCGATCCCCTAGCCTCTGGTGCGTGGAAGGCGTAATTACTGGAATTCGCACCACCCCCGTGAAGGGCCTGCGACTGCACGAACGCGAAGCGGTGGAGCTCGACCACCTGGGCGTCAGGGAGAACCGTCAGTTCTGCCTGATCGACCGTCGCGGGATCCTGTTCAACGGCAAACGCATGCCGGAGCTGATGGCGGTTGAGGCCGACTATGACGGTGTCTCACTTGCGCTGACCTTCCCTGACGGACGCCGGATCTCGGATGAGCTCGTGGATGGTGAACCGGTTGACGCGCGCTTCTTCTCTGAGCCGATGCAGGTCACGCCGGTGTCCGAACCGCTGTCGGCGGCCCTGTCCGAGTACAGCGGCAAAGAGCTGCGCCTGGTCCGCGCGAACCCGGACCTGTCAGGGATCGACCGTGGCCCCAGCGGCGTCGTGTCGCTGATGTCGGAGGCCTCGGTCGCCCACCTCAGCGAGGTGGCCGAGGCCGAGGTCGACCCCCGGCGCTTCCGGATGCTGTTTGAGGCCGACGGTTTCGAACCCCACGCCGAGGATTCGCTGGTCGGCCGCGACGTGCGGATCGGTGACGCCCGCGTGCGTTTCAACGGCCACATCGGCCGCTGCCGGGTGACGAAGATGGATCCTGAGACCGGCAAGCCCACGCTTGAGACACTTGACGCGATCGACTCCTACCGCGGCCATCTCGAAACCACTGAGCCGCTGCCCTTCGGGATCTACGGTGAGGTGCTCCAGCCGGGTGCCGTCCGGGTCGGGGACCCGGTCGCGCTCGCGGCTTAGGTCAAAGCACGGATCACGGCGTTTGCGAACAGCCGACCCTGCTGGGTCAGCTGCACGGTGTCACCCTCGATCCGCACGCGACCGTTGGCTTGCTCCTGGGCTGCCGCAGCGGCGCCGGCCGCGCTGAGTTCGGCGAGTGCAAGGCCCCCGCGCAGTCTTAGACCGAGCATCACCGCCTCCAAGGCTCTGTCCTCGGCGCTGAGGACCTCCCTGTCGGCGACCGGCGACGCGCCGTTCGCGAGCCGCTGGGCATAGGCGCTGGGCGCCAGCACGTTCCAGAAGCGCACGCCGTCGATGTGGGAGTGCGCGCCGGGGCCGATCCCCCACCAGTCAGCCGAGCGCCAGTAGCCGACGTTGTGCCGGCACTGGGCGCCGGGGTTGCGCGCCCACGAGCACAGCTCGTACCAGTCAAGTCCGGCTGCCTGGAGGCGCTCGTCGGCGTAGAGGAAGCGCCGGGCTTGGTCGCCGTCATCCGGTGCGGGCAGCGCACCGCGGCGGATCGCGGCCTGTAGGGCGGTGCCCGGTTCCACGGTCAGCGCGTAGGCGGAGATGTGGTCGGGCTGGGCGGACAGCGCGGCCTCCAGGGTCTGCTCCCAGTCCTGGTCGGTCTCCCCCGGCGTCCCGTACATCAGGTCGAGCGACACGTGGTCAAAGCCGGCGTCGCGTGCCTCGTGCGCGGCGGCCACCGCACGGCCGGCGGTGTGCATCCGGTCGAGTGTTTGGAGCACGTGCGGCGCGGCCGACTGCATCCCCAACGAGATCCGGGTGAAGCCGTGCTTGTGGATCGCGGCCAGCATCTCGGGATCGACCGATTCGGGGTTCGCCTCGGTGCTGATCTCCGCGTCGGGCTTGAGCCCGAACGTGTCCGCGACGCCGTCGAGGAGTCTTTTGAGCCCCTCGGCACCCAGCAACGAGGGTGTCCCGCCGCCGATGAACACGGTGTCGGCCGGACGCTCGCCGAGCTCGTTACGCGCCTGCTTCAGCTCCGTGATCGCGGCCTCGACGAACTCTGACTGCTGGCCCGGGCCCTTCGGCACGTAGGTGTTGAAATCGCAGTAGCCACAGCGCGCCGCGCAGAAGGGCACGTGGATGTAGATGCCAAAGGCCATCGGACAATGATGGCCGACCGCTTCCTAAGCTTCGGGCATGGCCGATCACGCTGTACGCGCGCGCTCGTTCGGAGCCGTCGCCGAAGAGTACGACCGGGGCCGTCCCGGCTACCCGTCAGAGGCGGTCGCCTGGGCGCTCGGCAGCGAGCCGCTCGACGTGGTCGATCTCGGCGCCGGTACCGGCAAGCTGACCGCGACGCTGGTTCAGACCGGACACCGGGTGGTGGCGGTCGAGCCGGACCCCGAGATGCGCGCGCTGCTGGAGCGCGACCTCCCGAGCGTCCGCGTCGCCGCCGCCGACGCGGAGGCGACCGGGCTCCCGGCCGCCAGCGCCGACGCCGTTGTCGCCGGCGCCGCCTTCCATTGGTTTGATCGCAGCCGCGTGTTTCCGGAGATCGCGCGGCTGCTGCGCCCGCCGGGCGTGCTGGCGCTGTTCGGCAACAGCTTCGCCGACGACTCGGACTGGGCGGAGCGGTTCCGCAAGCTCGGCCACGGCGCCGCCCCGGGCCGGGCCGGCCGCTGGCCCGAGGCCGATGAGCTCTCCACTTACTTCCAGGCAGTCGAGGACGCGCGCTTCGCCCACACCCATCACGTCACGCGCGCG
>JAFMRN010000035.1 GCA_017354065.1 Solirubrobacterales bacterium | reverse complement strand
GTGGAGGGCGCGCTGTCCAAGCTCGGCTTCGGCGGGGTCGCCAACGTGCACGTCGGCCGGATCGTCGAGCTCGACGTCGAGGACAGCGCGCAGCTGCCGGCGATGTGCGAGAAGCTGCTGGCCAACACGCTGATCGAGGACTTCGAGATCGTGTCGGACACGGATACGGACGCGGACGCGGCGTGAAATTCGGCGTCCTGCGGTTCCCCGGAACCTGCGACGAGATAGATGCACTCCAGGCGGCCCAACGGGTGGGCGACGCGCGCCTCTTGTGGCACGCCGACCCCGACCTGCACGGCGTCGACGCGGTGATAGTTCCGGGCGGCTTCTCCTACGGCGACTATCTGCGGGCCGGCGCGATTGCGCGGTTCGCGCCGGTGATGGCGTCGGTGCTCGAGTTTGCCCACGCGGGCGGACTGGTGCTCGGCATCTGCAACGGCTTCCAGGTGCTGTGTGAGGCCGGGCTGCTGCCGGGCGCGCTGCTGCCCAACACCAACCTGAAGTTCACCTTCCGCCAGGTGAACCTGGACGTGGTCGATCCCGACACGCCGTTCACGCGCGCCGCGGGCAAGACGCTGTCGATCCCCGCCAAGCACGCCACGGGCCGCTATCACGCCGACGGTCCGGTGGACGTGGTGCTGCGCTACGCGCCCGGCGAGAACTTCAACGGCTCAGAGGACGACATCGCCGGGGTGCGCAACGCCGCCGGCAACGTGTTCGGCCTGATGCCCCACCCTGAGCACGCGGTCGACCCTTTGACCGGCTCGACCGACGGACTGGCGATCTTCCAATCTATGGCAGAGCATGTCTAAACATCGCGACCTCGGTCTCACCGACCACGAGTACGAGCTGATCGTCTCCGGATTGGGCCGCGAGCCCAACGACGTCGAGCTGGCGATGCTGAGCCTGATGTGGTCCGAGCACTGCGCCTACAAGCACTCCAAGAAGCTGCTCGGGCGCCTGCCGACCGACGGTCCCCACGTGCTGGTCGGCCCCGGTGAGAACGCCGGCGCGGTCGACGTCGGCAACGGTCAGGCGGTCGCCTTCAAGGTCGAGTCCCACAACCATCCGAGTGCGGTGGAGCCCTTCCAGGGCGCGGCAACCGGCGTCGGTGGGATCCTGCGGGATGTGTTCGCGGTCGGCGCGCGGCCGATCGCGGTGCTCGACTCGTTGCGCTTCGGTGAGGTCGCGGAGTCCGAGCGCTCGCGCTATCTGCTCGAGCACGCGGTCGCCGGGATCGGCCACTACGGCAACTCGATCGGCGTGCCGACAGTCGGTGGCGAGATCTACTTCGAGTCCTCGTATGAGCAGAACTGCCTGGTGAACGCGATGTGCGTCGGGCTCGCGCCGCACGCGCGGCTGACCTCGAGCGCGGCGGTCGGGCTCGGCAACGTGCTGATCCTGCTGGGCGCGCTGACCGGCCGCGACGGGATCGGCGGAGCCTCCGTGTTGGCCTCAGCTGAGCTTTCCGGGGCCGACGAGTCCAAGCGTCCGACGGTCCAGATCGGCGACCCGTTCGCCGAGAAGAAGGTGATGGAGTGCTGCCTGGAGCTGTTGGACTCCGAGCTGTTGGCCTCACTTCAGGATCTCGGTGCCGCCGGCCTGACCAGCGCCGCCTCAGAGATGGCCTCCAAGGGCGAGGTCGGGCTGGACATCGATGTCGCCAGCGTGCCGCTGCGCGAGCCCGACATGGAGCCCTTCGAGATCATGGTCTCCGAGTCTCAGGAGCGGATGCTGTGCGTGGTCGAGCCGGAGAAGGTCGCGGCCGTGTTGGAGGTCTGCGAGCGCTGGGAGGTGCTGGCCACGCCGATCGGCCAGGTCACCGACACGGGGCAGTTCCGGATCCTGAAACACGGCGAGCAGGTCGGCGAGCTGCCGGTTCCGCTGCTGGTCGACGAGTGTCCGCTGTATGACCTCGCGCCCGAGCCGCCGACGGCGCCCTCCTTCGCAGCCCCGCCGGCCGTGGTCGCCCCGGACGCTGACGCGCGCTCCCAGCTGCTGGCGCTGCTGGGCTCCGCCAACCTGGCTTCGCGCCGGGCCGTGTTCGAGCAGTACGACCCGATCGTGCAGTCGCGGACCGTGCGCAGGCCCGAGCAGGCTGATGCCGCGGTCTTGGCACTTCCTGGCGCTGGTTCCGGCTTTGGGCACGGAACCAGCGGTATAGCGATATCGATTGACGGCAACGGCCGCCGGGTCGCGGTCGACCCCCGGGCCGGCGCTGCGGAGGCCGTGTATGAGTGCGCCGCCAACCTCGCCTGTGTCGGCGCCGAACCGCTCGGCCTGACCAACTGCCTGAACTTCGGCAACCCGGAGAAGCCCCACGTCGCCTGGCAGCTGGAGCAGGCGGTACAGGGGCTGGCCGACGCGTGTGAGCAGCTCGGCGTGCCGGTGATCGGCGGCAACGTGTCGCTGTACAACGAGTCGCCGGACGGGCCGATCCTGCCCACCCCGGTGGTCGGGATGGTCGGAGCAGTCGAGGATGTCCACCACGTCGGGCGGCTCGGGTTCGGCTCCGCAGGTGACGCGATCGCGCTGGTTGGCGAGTTTGAGCCGCGCCGCGACGGGTCGGAGCTCGCCAAGCTGAGCGGTGAGGCACCCGTCGGGACCTTGCCGGTGCGCGACGTGGCGGCGACGCGCAAGGCTCATGAGAGCGTCCGCGCCGGGATCCGCTCGGGCGCGCTTTGCAGCGCGCATGACATCGCCGAGGGCGGAATCGCGGTGGCGCTGGCCGAGGCCGCGATCGCCGGCGGGATCGGCGCGTCGGTGTCCCTGCCGGTCGATCCCTTCGGCGAGGATCTGGGTAGCGGCTTCATCGTCTCAGGGCCGGAGCGGGCGGTTCTCGGGCTCGCCGGCGCGCGGCTGCTGGGCCACGTCGGCGGCAACGAGCTTGTGATCGACGGGCTGTTGTCCGTCAGCGTTGATCAGCTCGCATCGGCTCACTCCGCGGGGCTTGGCATAAACTAAGAAGACCCGATGACCGCGCTGGCAGACCACCGCGACGGACCGCGTGATGAATGTGGCGTCTTTGGCGTGTACGCGCCAGGCGAGCCGGACGTCGCACGCCTCACCTACTTCGCGCTGTACGCGCTACAGCACCGCGGACAGGAGTCGGCGGGCATAGCGACCGCGCCGCTGGGCGGGCCGCTGATGGCGATCCGTGAGCAGGGGCTGGTTTCCCAGGTCTTTGACGAGCACATGCTGCGCTCGCTGATCGGCGATCTCGCGATCGGCCACGTGCGCTACTCCACCACCGGTTCCAGTCACTGGGAGAACACCCAGCCGATTGTCCGCGACGACAACCTGACCCTTGCGCTGGCCCACAACGGCAACCTGATCAACGCGGTCGAGCTGCACTCCGAGATGCTGGGTGAGGACGTTCCGTTCCGTTCCACCTCCGACTCGGAGATCATCGCGGCGCTGCTGGCCAACTGTGGCGCCGAGGACATCGAGCAGGCCGTGGCGCAAGTGATGCCCCGCCTGCACGGCGCCTTCTCGACGGTCGTGATGACCGAGGATCGCGTTGTCGCCTTCCGCGATCCGCACGGCTTGCGGCCCCTTTCGGTCGGCGTGATCGAGTCGCCGGACTCGGCGCCCGTCTACTGCGTGGCATCGGAGTCCTGTGCCTTCGACCTGCTCGGTGCGCGGTACCTGCGTGACGTCGAGCCGGGCGAGATGGTGATCCTCGATGCCTCCGGCCTGCGCTCGCGGATGGTCGCGCCTGGGCAGCGGCGCGCGTTCTGCGTGTTCGAGTACATCTACTTCGCGCGCCCGGACTCGCGGATGGGCGGCCAGCGGCTGCAGACCGCGCGTGGTCGGATGGGCGAGATCCTCTGGCGTGAGGCGCCGGTCGACGCGGACGTGGTGATCGCGATCCCAGACTCCGGCAACGCCGCGGCGCGCGGGCTCGCCCGGGCCGCCGGGCTGCGCCAGGACGACGGCTTCATCAAGAACCGTTACGTCGCGCGCACGTTCATCCAGCCCGGTCAGCAGCTGCGCAAGAACGGCCTGCGGCTGAAGTTCAACCCCCTCCCGGAGGTGGTTGAGGGCCAGCGCCTGATCGTCGTCGACGACAGCATCGTGCGCGGCAACACGATGCCCCAGATCGTGAAGATGCTGCGTGACGCCGGCGCCGCTGAGGTGCATCTGCGGATCTCCAGCCCGCCGATCAAGAACCCGTGTTTCTACGGGATCGACATGTCCACGCGTGAGGAGATGGTCGCCCACAACCGCAGTGTCGAGGACATCGCGAAGCTGCTTGACGCCGACTCCCTGCACTACCTGTCCTTGGACGGCGTGTATGAGGCCGTCAGCGCGGGTGATGCCGCCGTCGGTGGCCGCGAGTCCCACTGTGACGCCTGTTTCTCCGGCGACTATCCGCTGGTCGGCTCAAGCTCCGCCACTGACAAGTTCGCGCTGGAGCGGACCGAGCTGCCAGTTTTGCAGTGAGCTCTGAGAGAGCTGCCAGCTTGTCCCGGCCGTTGCGGGTCGCCGTGCTGGCGTCCGGCAGGGGCTCGAACCTGCAGGTGCTGATCGACCGTATCCACGGTCGCGGCAAGGTCCAGATCGTCGCGGTTGGATCCGACAAGCCCCAGGCGCCGGCGCTGGCCCGCGCCGAGGCGGCGGGGATCGAAACGCATGTGTTCGCGACCGCTGACTTCGGGGGCGGCCGCTCCGAGCGCGACGCCGCAATCGCCGCCTGGCTGTCCGGGCTTGGCGTCGAGCTGGTGGTCCTGGCCGGGTACATGCAGCTGTTGGGACCGGAGCTGCTGGAGCGCTTCAGCGGCCGTGTGATCAACGTCCACCCGGCGTTGTTGCCGGCCTTCCCCGGCCTTGATGCGGTCGGTCAGGCGCTGGCATACGGCGTCAAGGTCTTTGGCGTGACCGTCCATTTTGTGGATGACGGCGTTGACACGGGACCGATCATCCTGCAGGAGGCCGTCGCGCTGCCCAACGCGCGGACCCGCGAGGAGGTCTTTGACGCCCTCCATGAGATCGAGCACCGGCTGCTGCCCCGCGCGGTCGGCCTGATCGCCGACGGCGCGGTGGCGCCCGACCCCGAGCATCCGCGACGCGTGCTGGTGCGCTGAGCAACGTGGAGCCGGGCCTCGCGGTAGAGTCGCCAGTGCATGACCACAGGAATCAAGATCGAGCCACTCGAGCCCTCCGATCCGGGCGAAGTTCAGGTAAAGCGCGCACTCCTGTCGGTCTCGGATAAGACCGGCATCGTCGAGTTCGCCAAGGGCCTCTCAGAGCTGGGGATCGAACTGATCTCGACCGGCGGGACCGCGGCGACGTTGACTGAAGCCGGGCTGCCGGTCCGCTCGATCAGCGACCTGACGGGCTTCCCGGAGATCATGGACGGCCGCGTCAAGACGCTGCACCCGAAGCTGTACGCCGGCCTGCTCGCCGTGCGTTCTGACCCCTCACACGTGTCCGCGGCGACCGAGCATGACGTCGAGCCCGTGGATCTGGTCTGCGTGAACCTGTATCCGTTTGAGCAGACGGTCGCGACCCGCGGCGTCTCGGATGAAGAGGCGATCGAGAACATCGACATCGGCGGGCCGACGATGATCCGCGCCGCCGCCAAGAACGCTGCCTTCTCAGCGCCCGTCACGGCCGTCGCCTCCTACGACGCGGTCCTGCACGAGCTGCAGAAGTCAGAGCGCAGGCTGTCACTGACCACGCGCCGAAACCTGGCCGCTGAGGCGTTCGCCTACACAGCGCGGTATGACGCCGCGATCACGCGCTGGTTCCAGGAGCAGGATGACGCGACCTTCCCGGCCCTGATGGTCCGCGGCTATGAGAAGACGCTCGAGCTTCCCTACGGCGAGAACCCGCACCAGCGTGCCGCCTACTACACCCGCGTCGGCACCGGCAGCAGCCTGCTCTCAAACGTCGCCCAGCTCGGCGGCAAGCAGCTGTCCTACAACAACCTGCTGGACCTTGACGCCGCCCGGGCGCTGCTGGACGAGTTCCAGGTGCCCGCCTGTGTGATCGTCAAGCACAACATCCCCTGTGGCGTGGCGATCGGCGCGACCCCGCAGGAGGCCTACAAGAAGGCCTTTGACTGTGATCCCGTGTCGGCCTTCGGCGGCGTGATCGTGTTCAACCGGCGTGTCGACGCGGAGCTCGCACAGGCGCTGCTGGGTCAGTTCGTAGAGGTGCTGTTCGCGCCGGGCTATGAGCCCGACGCGCTGGCGGCGCTGTCCTCCAAACCGAACCTGCGGATCCTTGAGGACCAGGAGCGCGGCCGTGAACGCAACCTGGAGGTCGCGACCCGCCAGGTCCACGGCGGCCTGCTGGTCCAGGATCGCGACGCGGAGCTTGAGGACAGCGCCAGCATGGAGGTCGTCTCCGCGCGGCATCCGACTGAGGCTGAGTGGTCGGCCATGACCTTCGCCTGGAAGGTTTGCAAGCACGTGCGCTCCAACGCGATCGTGCTGGCGAGTGAGGGCGCGACCGTCGGCGTCGGTGCCGGTCAGACCTCACGCGTCGACTCGGTACGCCTGGCGATCGAGAAGGCCCAGACCCCGGTCGCCGGCAGCGCCCTGGCCTCTGACGCCTACTTCCCGTTCGCCGACGGACCCCAGGCAGCGATTGATGCGGGGATCACCGCGATCATCCAGCCGGGCGGCTCGATGCGCGACAACCTGACCGTTGAGGCGGTCGACAAGGCCGGGGTCGCGATGGTCTTCACGGGCCGCAGGCATTTCCGCCATTGAGTGGCGGCCCTGATCCCGGAGACCTTGAGCCCGGCGCGGACCGGCCGCCGGTAACGCGCCTGTCCGGCGAGCCCCCGTCGCCCTGGGAGACCTCCTTCGGTTTCAGCCGGGTCGTTTCAGCCGGCGGGTTCGTGATGGTCGGCGGCACCACCTCCGTCGACGGCTCCGGCGTGGTCGTCGGCGTGACGCCGTATGAGCAGACCCTCGCGGTGCTCTCCAAGCTGGAGGCCGAGCTTCGCCGTTGCGGGGCTTCGCTCGCGGACGTAGTTCAGGTTCGTGGCTATGTCACCGACATCTCGCGCTCGCAGGAGGTTGGCCGAGCCTTTTCCGAGGCGTTCGGTTCGGTGCGCCCCTTGTTCACGCTCGTGGAGGTGGCGGCTCTGATCGACCCGCGGATGCTGGTGGAGTTCGAGGCGGTCGCGCTCAAGCCGCGCTGAGGATGATGCTCAGCAGCTGGTCGCCGGCTTCGGCGATCGTCCCGACGTTGGCGATCTCGGCATCCGCCGGGTGCCCCGGGGCCGGATCAGCGCGGGTCAGCCGTTGCGCGATGCCGGTCGGGCCTTCCCGCGCGCGGGCGCGCAGCCGCGCTTCACGGATCGCCTCGGTGACGGTGACGCGGATCACAAGCAGCCGCGCGTAGCGTTCCCCAAGCAGCGCCAGCACCGCGCGGGAGACGTTGGCGACGACGGGCCGGCCGGCGCGGATCTCGCCGTCGACCGTGGTCGGGATCCCGTAGTGCAAGCCGTGGGCCTGCCACCAGACCGCGAACTCGCCCCGGTTGCGGGCCTCCAGAAACGCTGCGGGCTCGACCGGATCGTGATCCTCACCCTGGCCCAGCGGACGGGTGATCGTGCGCCGCGGGAAGCATGCGCGTCCGGCGGCGCGTGCACTGGCATAGGACAGCAGCGCGTCCTTGCCGCTACCGCTGGCACCGACGACGGCGATGAACGCGCCCGGTCCGATCGGCTCGCTCACGACACGCGTACGCCGCCGCGGTACACGGCCCGGACCACGGGTACGTGCTGGCCTCCCGGCAGCCGGTGGCTGTTGACCCGGACCAGGTCCGCGCGCTGACCGACGGCGATCTCGCCGCGGTCCGTGAGGCCGACGGCGCGCGCGGGGTTGCCTGCCACCAGCGCCGCGCCGTCCTCAAGCGCCAGCTTGTCTTGCTCGGCCAGCTGGAAGATGGCCTGGAGCGGGCTCGCCGGAACGTAGTCCGAGGACAGCACGTCCAGCAGGCCCAGCTCCAGCAGCTCGGCGGCCGCGACGTTGTTGGAGTGACTGCCCCCGCGGACGATGTTCGGTGCGCCCATCACGACCGTTTGCCCACGCTCGTGCGCGGCGCGGGCGGCGGTCGCGGTGGTCGGGAACTCGGAGATCTGGACGCCCAGCGCGGCGGCCTCCTCGACGTGCTCGGTCGTCGTGTCGTCGTGGGCTGCGAGCGTGATCTGATGCGCGTTGGCGTAGTCCGCTATCGCTTGGCGGTTCTTGGCCGAGTGCATCGCCGCGCTGGCCTGCTGGAGCTTCATGCGCTCCGTGATCCCGTCGGCGGCCGCGCTGTCGCCGCCCGCACGCAGGTACTTGCGGAACGATTCCACATCCGCGTACTGGCGTTGCCCGGGCGTATGGTCCATCAGCGAGAGGAGCGCGACCGCGGACAGGTTCTCAAGCTTCGCGAGCTCCTCCTGAACCGTCGGTGAGCACACCTCACAGCGCACATGGATGAAGTGCTCCGCGCGGGTGATGTCAGCCCGGGCGGCGTGCTCTATCGCCACCGCCAGGGTCTGTGCCGCCTCCGGCATGTCGATGCCGCCGTCATCGAGGTGTGGGATCCGGCCTATCCGGATCGCGTCAAACACGGTCGTCACGCCCGCGCCGCTTACCTGGGTGTCGTGGGCGAGCACCGCCGGCACGGGGTTCCACTCGGTGCCCGGGCGTGGCTTGAAGTGTGAGGCCAGGTGGTCGGTGTGCAGCTCGACAAAGCCGGGCAGCAGATAATCCCCGCGGAGATCCTCGCCGGTGGCGGCGGTTCCCTCGCTGACCTCCGCGATCAGACCATCGCGCAGCACGACCGTTCCGGTGATCACGGCCTCCGGCAGGACGACGCGGGCGTTGCTGAGAACCAGCTCGTCACTCATTGGCGAGCCTCCGTGGTGATCAGCGCGTCCGCTGCGTTCACGCGGCTCAACGGGTGTACTGAGCGCAGGTGGAGACGCGCCTCGGGTGCGGGTTCCTCGAACACGCACAGCGCGTCGATCGGCAGGTCACGCCCGAGCTCGGCGCTCAGGTAGTGATCCAGCGTTTCACGGATGCGCGGTTGCTGATCCGCTGCGATCCGGTCGGTCAGCGTGAAGTGCGGGCGGAACTCCTCAAACACGTACGGGTAGTCCCAGGCGTCCAGCAGCTCACGCTGGCGCTGGCTCATCAGCTCGGGCCTGCGGCGTGCGCGGCGCAGCGGGTCCGGAACCGGGTGGCGCAGATCATCGAGCTCCCTGACGACGCTGTCCCCCAGCGCCTGCAGCTCGGGCGCGGGCGCGCCGGCCATCAGCGCGAAGAACCCCCCGAGCTCACGCAGCGCCAGCTTCGGCATTACGACCGCCGCGCTCCGGCGCGCGAGCTCTCCGACACGCGCATCCAGCAGCTCCGGGTCGGCGTGGTCCGCCAGCCGGAACGGCGCCTTCAGCGTCGCGTGAAAGCCGTAGCGCCGGGCCTTGACGGTAAGCGCATCAACCTCGCTGCGGGTCCAGCCGTCCGGCAGCGGGCCGTCGACTGGCGCGCCGTCCGCGCTGCGGCCCAGCCAGCGCTCGACCAGCTCCCGGACCGGGTCCGGCGTGATCGCTCCGGGGAGCGCGTAGATCGCGTAGCGACGTGTCAGCGCTCGATCCCTCCACCGCGGTTCCAGTTCATCTCCACCACCAGCTGGAACACGTCGGTCCGCAGCCAGCCGCGGGTGACCTCGATCGGGCAGCCGCGCAGCTCACAGTCCGCGCGGGAACGGAACTCGATCGTCCACGGCCGCGCGACCAGCCCGAGGCGGCGCGCCACCCAGGTCGGCGCGAGCTCGATCGCCCCCCGGTAGCTGCCACGCATCGGCTGGAGCCCGTACTCGTCTTCGAGTGTCCGGTACAGCGAGGCTCCGTCCTGGAGCCGCGTGTCCAGGCCGTCGGCCAGATCGGCGACTATCTGCGTCTCCGCCCAGCCGGCCGGCTCGTCATTGACGTAGCGCCGCCGCGACAGCACATACACCTCGGCCCCCGGCTCCAGCTGGAGCTCATCCGTGGCCCAGCGCGCAGCCTCTGTACGGCGGATCCGCTCGGTCTCCACGCGCGGTTCAGCGCCGACGCGCCGTACCGTCTCGCTCCAGCTCGGGGGCGCGCCGCCGCCGACACGGAACTCGATCCGCTTGGCCACGAACGTGCCTTGTCCCTGCACGCGGCGGACAAGCTGGCGGCGCTCCAGCTCCTGGAGGGCGGCTCGGGCCGTCTGGCGGTTGCGCCCATATGTCTGAGCCAGCTCATACTCGGAGGGCAGTTTTGCGCCCGGTCGTGAGCGCGCGATGATCCGCGCCAGGTCGTCGGCGATGGCCAGATATGGGGGCGTATCTGTCACGGCCGCGAGCACGCTACCACAGCCACACGGCGGTGCATTTCCACTTGTCTAGACCGGGCGGGACTGAAAATGTATGTTCACTGACTAATTCCGTTTCGGTAACAGGGCAGTAACACTGGCTACAGCGGCTGGGGCCATCCTGCGACCCGTCTAGACGAGTTGTCTAGTCAAGTGACGGAGCGCATGTTCTGCTGTAGCGACCCGCGGTCACTCGGTCGCCCCGCTCGGGCCGAGGTGGGATGCCGCGGCCTGCGCGCAGCAGCCTCCAGGCACCTGAAATCGAGAAAGGCGGCAATGCAGACTGCAATCGACCCCGCTCAAGGCTCGCGCTCAGACGCGCTCGGCGAGGCCTTGGATGAAGCGCCCTTTGGGCTCATGCACGTGAAGGCAGCAGTAACCGCAGGGATGGGCTTTTTCACCGACGGCTACGACCTGAATGTCATCGCCATGGCGCTGATCTTCCTCAAGCCGCAGTTCTACTTGAACAGCGGTCAGACCGGGCTGCTGTCCAGCACGGCGCTGATAGCCGCGTTCATCGGCGCGTTCGTGTTCGGTCGCGGCCTCGACATGATCGGCCGCAAGCGCATCTACGGGCTTGAAGCGATGATCATGGTGGTCGGCGCCGTGGCCAGCGCCTTTGCCCCGAACTTCACGGTGCTGCTGATCGCGCGTTTCATCCTGGGCATCGGGATCGGCGGTGATTACCCGACCTCCGCGGTGATCATGACCGAGTACGCGAACCGCAAGAGCCGCGGCCAGCAGGTCGCGTTGATGTTCCTCGGCTACACGCTCGGTCAGCTTGCCGGCCCGCTGGTAGCTGTCGTGCTGATCGGTGCCGGTGTAGATCACAACCTGGTCTGGCGCCTGCTGTTGGGACTTGGTGCGCTGCCCGCGCTGGCCGTCGTCTACTCGCGCCGCAAGATGCCCGAATCGCCACGCTACGTCGCCCGTGTGCAGGGCGAGCGCGACGGTGCGGTGAACAGCCTCAACAAGTTCAGCGACGGGAGCATCAACGTCGCCGGCAAGGTTGCGAACACCGGGCGGATGAGCGCGCTCGCGTTCCTGCGCCAACGCCACGTGCAGCTGGCCCTGATCGGCACCGCCGGCGCCTGGTTCTTCGCCGACGTCTCCGACTACGGCAACTCCCTGTCCGCGCCCCTGATCCTGAAGGCGCTGGAGCCCGCCCATGCGGGCCTGACCGCCGTGCCGGCCATCACGTTCCTGATCTACGCCGTCTGTGGTCTGCCGGGGGCGCTGGTCGGCCTGCGGCTGATAGATCGCGGGGGCCGGCGCAACCTGCAGCTAGCCAGCCTCGTGGCCAGCGCCGTCTGTCTCTGCCTCCTGGGTCTGATCCCGGGCGTGACGAAGGAGGTCGTGCCCTTTGCGGTGATCTACGGCGTCGCCACCTTTACGGGTTCCTGGTGGGGCGCGACGACGATGGTCCTGGCGGCGGAGTACTTCGCGACCGCCGGCCGGGGCACCGGACACGGGCTGTCTGCCGGCTCGGCCAAGGTCGGCGCCTATCTGGGTGCGCTGATCTTCCCGTCGCTGCTGTCCTCGCTCGGGCTCGGCGCTACCGAGCTGATCGCCGGTGGCATCTATCTGCTGGGCGCACTGTGCACGCTGGTGCTGCGCGAGCCCAGCGGCAAGTCACTGGACGACCTGTCCGGTGAGCTGTCCGGGGCGGATCAGACGGTCGCCTCTCCGCCCGCTCCCGCGATGGCCGCCTGACGTCTAGACAGGTGACGCTCCGCATGTCTAACGCGAAGCTCTGTGACGTGACACGGGGTTACACAAGATGAGCCTCTCCACCGCGGAGCTGCACGAGCTGATCGCACACGGACGGCTGGCCTCACTGGAGGCGGCCGTCCGTGAGGCGGTCGGTGACGCTGAGGTACTGGTCCGCACGCCGGCTGAAACCGCGCTGACGATGGTCCGGGTCAGGGACACGGTGGAGGGCACTGTCTTCAACGTCGGTGAGGCGCTCGTGACCCGCTGTGAGGTCGAGCTTGAGGAACAGATCGGCTGGTCGACAGTGGTCGGTGACCAGCGCCGGCGTGCGCTGTGCGGTGCGCTGCTCGATGCCGCCCACCGCCGGACGGATGCCTTGGCCGAGGTCGAGGCGCAGTTGCTCTCCGAGCTCCAGTGGTGCCGTGAGCAGCGGCGCGAGCGCTGGGCCGCGGTCCAGGACACGCGTGTCGACTTTGAGGAGATGGCGCCGTGAGCATCCTTTCGGTTCCCGACCCCGGCGTCGACCACGCTCAGCGAAGCTTCCGCGCGCTGCTCCACGCCATGGCGTACCCGGGTACCCCGGTGGCGCTTCCGGCGGCGAGCGGCGGGCGGGCAGACGCGCTGGCCATGGCCGCCACGCTCGTGGATGTCGAAACGACCTTTGCGGTCGTCGGGGCTGAGGCCGCGGACGCCCAGGAGCCGATCCGGCTGCGCACCGGCGCCCGCATTGCCGCCGTCGAGCAGGCTGGTTACGCGTGTCTGCTCGGTG
>JAFMRN010000185.1 GCA_017354065.1 Solirubrobacterales bacterium | reverse complement strand
GCCTGGTCGGCCAAGCTTGAAGCTGAGGGCCGGAACAAGCCGGGCCGCCGTCCCGCTCGATAGCCGGTGTTGCCGTTCAAGAAGTTCAAGCACGTTGCGGGTGGGGCCGGAGAAGTCGGGGGTGCCAAACACGCCGTTGCTGGCGACGGTCGTGGATGAGCGTCGTTAGCAACGGCGTACCGCGAGGGAGCGCGCCAGTTGTCGCTGTAGGATCGACGCGGTCGGTGGGGCTACGGGGATCGCGAGGCCAGCGGGATGAGAGGCAAGCAGGGGCTATCGAGGTTCTCGTCCGGAACGGAGGGTGAGAACTGCGATGTCGGCTACCGCGGCATGGGCGCGCCGATCCTTGGACGTGGCCGTCGCGGTACTACCGGCCGCACGACGGGCGTCCAGGACCGTCGCACGACCGGCAGTCGATGTCGCCCCCGAACGGCTCAACCACCCACCTCGGGTGAAGGTCTCGAAACTGACCTCGCTCGCGGCTCGACAGGGGTTCGGCAAACCGGCCGGACGTGAGCCCTCAGCGACTGGTGAGGCGAGCTGTTAGAGGAGCAGAGCCGTGCCCTCGCTCATGTGTGGGCGAGCAGAAGCAAAGTAAGGGAAGTGATTGCGAGGGCGAGGTACGCGCCGGGGAAGGCGATGTTGTAGATAACGCCGGCGCGGACATGGGCCGTGACGGCGCCGATGAAGAAGCAGACGAGGCCGATCGCGGCCGCGGTTGGGAACACCGGCACTTTGGCGAACCAGAGGAGCAACCCTATCCCTCCAGCAGCTTTGAGGAAGGCCAGTCCCGGCAGCCATGCTTCTGGCACCTTGACCTCAGCCGAGTTGGCAAGGACAAAAGGCGCGCGTGCGATGTCAGCGCCGGCGATCGAAAGGTTCGCGATCGCCGTCACTGCCAACACGATTGCGGTTGCAAGTTGCATCGGTCAGGTCTTCAGAGCAGTGATAACGCGGTACAGGCCGGGCGTGGCGGTCGCGATCTCCGCCACTCCGGCGGCTTGTTCAGCGGTCTGGGGATCGGCTTGGGTCGCGCGGGTGTCCTCGATGCTGGCCCAGCGGGCGATGTTGACCACGCGCCGCCCATCCAGGCTGGCCAGAAGGGTCTGGGAGATATGTCCAGGACGATGGCGGATCACGTTCTCTATGGACCTGGTCAGCAGGTCAAGGAGCTCTTGCTGGCGCTCCGGTTCGACATCTAGGACGTTGACGTAGGTGACAGGCTGCTTGGTCATTGGCGAGGCTCCTTCGAATTTGGTCGTTGGTCTCGAATGGGTGTCGCTTCTGTGCTGACGAAGTGCCCCGCGTAGACGTCAGGTGGCCCAGGGCAAGAGCTGTGCTGACATTCAGATGTGCCGTCTCGTCAATCAGGTGTGGACAGGAAGGCCGCAGGCTCGAATTCGGAGGAGCTGGCTACACACCGTCGCCGGTTGACCAGCCTCGCGTACCGATTGCTCGGCTCGCTTGCCGAAGCCGAGGACGCTGTTCAGGAGGGATATGCACGCTGGTACGGGCTATCCGATGAGCAGCGTGCTGCCGTGGCCTCACCGGCCGCGTGGCTGACCACGGTTATCAACCACATTTGCCTGGACGCGCTCGGCTCGGCCCGCTCGCGCCGGGAGCAATACATCGGGCCTTGGCTGCCTGAGCCGCTATCGGCCGGTATGGCGCAATGGGTGTCGCTCGCGAGCGACGGAACATCGTCAGATCCGCTGGATCGCGTTTCTCTCGACGAGTCGCTGAGCATGGCGTTGCTGGCCGTCCTCGAACGGCTGACGCCCGCGGAAAGAGTTGCTTTCGTCCTGCACGACGTGTTCGGCTATCCGTTTGCCGAAATCGCGGAGATCACCGGGAGAACCGCTGGCGCGTGCCGGCAGTTGGCGCACTCCGCGCGCCGCCACGTACACACGATGCGGCGACAGGACGTCGCCTCAGCGGACCTGGCCCGGGCCGTCGCCGCGTTCAAGGCGGCCTGGGAGGCAGGTGACCTCGCCAGTCTCATAGCGCGACTCGACCCGGCCGTGACCGCCACAATCGACGGCGGTGGCCAAGTCAGCGCCGCACCGGTCCCACTGGCGGACCGCATGCAGATAGCGCAGTTCTTCCTCGACGTCCACCGCAGACAGCCGGATCTCAAGGTCCGCAGCACGATCGTCAATGGCGCTCCAGGGATTGTTGCGGAGAACGCTCACCACCAGACATTGGCCGTGGTCTCCTTCGCATCTAGTGGCGACCGGATAACGGACGTCTGGGTAGTGCGCAATCCGGACAAGCTCACAACCTGGAACCCACCCTCGTGAGTGGAAGCCTTGGAAACGACATCGGCGCGAGACGCTTCCAAAAGGCTTCCATAGCGCGACCCCGGTGGCTTGAGTCTCCGACACGGACACCGAAAAACCCTGTAGGTAAAGGGAATTTCGCGATGGACCCTATCGGGATCGAACCGATGACCTCCTGCGTGCAAAGCAGGCGCTCTCCCAGCTGAGCTAAGGGCCCGAGGCCCAGCAGTGTAGGAGGCGGGGCAAGCTGGGCCTGAATGCCGCGTGGCGGTGGAGCTTGGGCTCCACCGCCTATCGCTGGGCTGGGGGGTCGGCCGCGTCAGGCGGCGCTGGTGACGGGTTGGGCAGAGGCCTCGACCTCCGGGGTTGATTCCTTGCTGTCGCCGACGGAGATGGAGACGCGTCGGGGCTGTTCGGCCGGCGGCTTCGGCACGGTGACCTCAAGGACGCCGCGGTCGAACTTCGCCTGGATCGCGTCGGGGTTGACGCCCTCCGGCAGGGTCAGTGAGCGGCTGAAGCTGCCATGGGCGCGCTCAACGCGGTGGTAGCCACGCTCGTTGCGCTCCTGTTCGCTCTTGCGCTCACCGGAGATCGTCAGGACGTTGGATTCGAACTCGATCTTGATGTCGTCCTCAGACAGGCCCGGCAGGTCGGCGCGGAGGACGTAGTTGTCGCCGTTCTCCTCCAGGTCGACCGGCGGGATCCAACGACGAGCGCCTGCCGTGGAGTTGGCCGGCTGGTCGAAGAAGGTGTTGAAGAGCCGGTTCATCTCCTGCTGGATCGTGTTCAGCTCGGTGGCCGGCTCCCAGCGAATAAGTGCCATCAAAACCTCCAAACGTTGTGGGGTGGTTTCGAGCCGCTCAAAACATCTAAGCGGTGTGGACTCAAGTTTAGCGCGGAAGATCAGGGGCGCAAGGGCTTAAGCCTGTTCGCGCAGCGCGAATTTCTGCACCTTGCCGGTGGAGGTCTTGGGCAGCTCAGAGACGAACGCGATGGTCTTCGGCGCCTTGTAGCGCGCGATGCGAGAACGCACGTGCTCAATCAGTTCCTCAGCCGAGGCCTGCACGTTCGGCTTCAGCACGACGAACGCCTTGGTCACCTCGCCCCACTTCTCATCCGGCACGCCGATCACGGCTGTCTCCAGCACGCGGGGGTCGGAGATCAGGGCCTGCTCAACCTCGACGGTGGAGATGTTCTCGCCGCCGGAGATGACCACGTCCTTGGCGCGGTCGCGCAGCTGCACGTAGCCGTCCGGGTGCATCACGCCGAGGTCTCCTGAGTGGAACCAGCCGCCGTGGAACGCCTTGGCCGTTCCCTCCGGGTCCTTGAAGTAACCGGACATCACGACGTTGCCGCGCATCACTATCTCGCCCATCGTCTCGCCGTCGGCAGGTACGTCGGCCATCGCCTCATCCACGACGCGCACCAGGCCGGCGTGCAGCATCCCGACGCCCTGGCGCGAGAGCATCTCAGCGTGGGCGTCCTGATCCAGATCGCTCCAGCTTTCCTGGAGCTCGCACACCGTGTAAGGCCCGTAGGTCTCAGTCAGGCCGTAGACGTGGACGATGCTCGCACCAAGCGCTTTGATTTCGGCGATCGTCGTGGGGCTCGGCGGCGCGCCCGCGGTCGTGATCGTCAACGGCTGGGTCAGCACGTGAGCCTCAGGCGCGTTGGCGATCGTGGTCAGCACCGTCGGAGCGCCGTTCAGGTGTGTGATGCCCTCTTCATCGATCAGCTGCCAGATCTGATCGGCGCGCACCGCGGGTAGGCAGACCTGGCGACCGCCGGAGGCGGCGAGGGCCCAGGCCGTACACCACCCGTTGCAGTGGAACATCGGCAGGGTCCAGAGGTACGCGGTGCTGGAGCTGAAGCCCGAGTGATGCAGCCCCGCGAGCGCGCCCAAGGTCGCGCCGCGATGCGTGTACATCACGCCCTTGGGCCGGCCTGTGGTGCCCGACGTGTAGTTGATCGCGATCGTCTCAAGCTCGTCGTCGACCTCCCAGCTGAGGTCGTGTTGGCCGCCGGACTCAATGAACTCGGAATACGGGGTGCCAAGCACCTGGCCGGAACCGTCGGTCACCGTCACCAGCCGGATGTCCTGGAGCTGATCTGCCACGGGCGCTACCGAACTGACCAGTGACTGGTCGACGATCAAGAGCCGCGCCTCGGAGTGCTCCAGGATGTAGCGGATCTCCTCCGGGGCCAGGCGCGTGTTGATGGCCACGATCACCCCGCGGGCGAGCGGTACGGCGAAGTGGCCGATCAGCAGCTCCGTCTGGTTGGGGGCCAGGTAGGCGACCTTGTCGCCCGGCTTGATCCCGGCCGTGATCAGCGCTGATGCAACACGGGCCGCCTCATCCGCGAACTCGCGGTAGCTGAAGCGGCGGTCTCCGTCGACAATCGCGGTCCGGGTCGGGAACACCTGCGCGGAGCGTTCCAGGAAGTGCAGCGGCGTCAACGGGAGCGGGGACGCGCCCGCGGTCGGCTTCAGTGAACTCATCTGTCTCCTCTCTGTGCGAGAGAATGGAGGACCCGGCCTGTCGCGTCAACGCGGTCCCGACTTTGGAAGGGGGCGCTTACTGCGCCCGGCTGAACATTTGGGTGAGGGGCCCGCCTCCGCCGCCACGTGGCGGCTCCGGCACCCTCAAGTCAGCCGGGCGGCCACCCGGTTATTCGAAGTCGAAGTCGGGCGGCGGCTTCTGCTCGAACCACAGGCGGTCGTGGTCGGGCGTGTCGGCCAGGAAGTCCGGGGTCTCCTCGAGGATATGCTCGTCGGCCTCATCTTCCTCGCGGAAGTGGCCCTCAACGTCGTACTCGACCGTGTGAGCGTCGTGGCCGACGTTCAGCGATGACTCGGGCTCGTGCTGCTGGACCGGGTGGCCCTCGAACTCCTCGGGCTCCTCGTAAGACTCGTCGTAGAACGGCTCCTCGTCAGGCTCGGGCTGGACGCCGGGGCGGCGGGAGGCGGGCACGCGACGCACGCTCTCAATCGGATCGCGCTTGTTCTCCGGGTCGTCGTCCTCGGTGTCGTCGTGGC
>JAFMRN010000184.1 GCA_017354065.1 Solirubrobacterales bacterium | reverse complement strand
AGCAGCGGCGCGCCGGCGTCGCCGAGGCTGCCGCGGCACTCGATGAACATCGGTGAGTCGCGGTCCATGTAGTCGAGCAGCTCGGCCGCCAGCGCGTGCTTGGTCACCAGGTAGTCGGCGAGGCGGCGCACCCACGCCTCCAGCGCCTCCCACGGCTCGCGGTCGGACAGCTCGCTGGCGAAGTGGGCGACCTGCTCAACCTCGTCGAGGTAGACGGCCTCCAGCAGCGCCTGGCGCGTGGGGAAGTGGCGATACAGCGTGCCGATCCCGACGCCGGCGCGGCGGGCGATCGCCTCCAGCGAGGTTGAGGCGCCGGATTCGGTGAAGGCGTCACGCGCCGCGGCGAGGACCTTCTCGCGGTTGCGGGCGGCGTCGGCGCGGAGTGGTTTGTCGGAGATGGACATCACAAAAGTCGGGCACTGCGACGTTAGCTAACAAGAATGTCACAAAACGGAGGGAGCCTCCGCTATTCTTCTTGCAGAAAGCGGAGGGTGGCTCCACTTATCCCCCACACTACCGGCAGGGTTTTGTGGAGGCGTCCTCCAGTTTAGAACGAAATTTCGGCGTGGGAGCCCTATGAAATTAGTTTCTTCGGATAATCGTAGGTGGCTGGGGCTGGCGACAGTGTGCCTCGCGCAGTTGATGAACGTGCTCGACACGATGATCGTCAACGTCGCGCTGCCTTCGATCCAACATCAGCTGCACTTCAGCCAGGGCGAGCTGACCTGGGTGATCAACGCGTTCTTGATCAGCTTCGGCAGCCTGCTGCTGTTCGCCGGGCGCCTCGGCGACCTCGCCGGCCGCAAGCGCGTGTTCCTCGGCGGGCTGGCGGTGTTCACGGTCGCGTCGCTGGTCTGCGGCCTGGCCGACTCGTCGGGCCTGTTGATCGGCGCGCGCTTCGTTCAGGGCGTCGGCGCCGCGCTACAGGCCTCGGTGATCCTGGCGATCATCGTCACGGAGTTCCCCGAGCCGGAGGCGCGGGCCAAGGCGATGAGCGCGTTTGTGTTCACGGCGGTGGCCGGCGGCACGCTCGGGCTGCTGCTCGGTGGCGTGTTGACCCAGGCGCTGAACTGGCACTGGATCTTCTTTGTGAACCTCCCGATCGGGATCTTGGCCGCGACGGCCGGTCAGATCCTGATCCCGAACGACCGCGGGCTCGGCTTCAAGGAGGGGATCGACTGGTTCGGCTCGGTGCTGGTCACCGGCGCGCTGGCGTCGATCGTGTACGGGATCGTCCAGGCATCCTCTGACGGGTGGGGCTCGGGCACGGTGCTCGGCGCGCTCGGGCTCGGGCTCGTGCTGGCGGCCGCGTTCTTCGGCTGGGAGGCCCGGGTCCCGAACCCGATCTTCCCGCTCCGCGTGTTGCGGGTGCGAGGGCTGATCAGCTCCAGCGTGGTCCGTGGCTTCATCGTCACCGCGATGTACGGGCTGTTCTTCAACGGCAGCCTGTACCTGGAGAAGGTCGCCGGTTTCGGCGCGCTGGACACCGGCCTGGCGTTCCTGCCCTGGACGCTGATGGTCGCCGCCCTGTCACTCGGCCTGAACCGCCGGCTGGTATCGCGCTTCGGCGTGCTTCAGGTGATGATCGGCGGGATCCTCGTGGCGCTCGGCGGGATGGCGCTGATGCGGATCGCCGGTCCGCACGCGGGCTACTTCCCGCTGGTGTTCATCGCGTTCCTGGCGATGGGCTTCGGGATCGGCAACAGCTTCACGCCGCTGATGACGATCGCTATGGCCGATGTGCCACACCGCGACGCCGGGCTCGCATCCGGGATCGTGAACGTCTCCCAGCAGGTCGGCGGTGCGCTCGGCCTGGCGATCCTCGGAACGGTCGCCACCAGCCACACCTCGTCGTTGCTGCGCGGCGGGACCCACGGGGCTGACGCGCTGGTCGGCGGTTACCACATGGCCTACGTGTTCGGAGGCGTGTCGCTGGCGATCGCGATCGCCTTGGCGCTGGTGCTGTTGCGCGCGCCCGGGTCGTCCAAACCTGTTCAAACCAACCAAGACACGAGGGTGCCGGAGGGGTCAGATGGCCCCGGAGGCGGGCCCCTCGAGAAAGGTGTCGAAAATGTCGAAATCGCAGCCTAGGCCAAGGCCACGGATCCGGCGTCTCGTCGTTTTTGTGGGCGCTTGATCTAACCGAGGAGGGCGCGTGCGATGGTCTGCTTCTGGACCTCGACCGTGCCCTCCTCGAAGCGCTGGGCGCGCGCGTCGCGGTAGACGCGCTCAATCGGCGAGGACGCGAAGTAGCCGATCCCGCCGAACACAGCGGAGGCGTGGTCTGTCACGCGCTGGAGCATCTCGGAGGCGAACAGCTTCGCCTGCGCTGACTCAGCGGCCCCGCCCCCGTGGTTCTCCCACTGGTCGGCGGCGAACAGCGTCAGCTGGCGCGCGGCCTGGAGGTCAGCGGAGGCCTCGGCTAGGCGGAAGGCGATCGCCTGGCGCGCGGCGATCGGCTTGCCGAAGGTCACGCGCGTCTTGGAGAATTCGACCGCAAGGTCCAGCGCCTTCTGGGCCAGCCCGACGCAGGTCATCGCGACGCTGATCCGGCTCGGCACCAGGAACCCGCCGAGCGCGACGCTGAGACCGTCACCCTCAGCGCCGAGGCGGTTCGCGACCGGCACCGGCGCACGGTTGAAGATCAAATGCGAGTGGTCGGTGCCGCGCACGCCGAGCGAGTCGCCCATCAGGTTGTTCTGGATGCCCTCGCCGTGAGCGGGTACCAGCAGCGCTACGGTCCCCTCGGCGCCGGCCGACCCGCGCACGCGCGCGAACAACAGCAGGTAGTCAGCGATGTGCCCGAAGGTGATCAGGTGCTTCTCACCGGTCAGGTAGTAGCTGTCGCCCTCACGCTCCACATACGTCGTGATGTCCGCGCCGGTCCCGTTGTGCGGCTCGGTCAGGGTGAAGGCGACCTTGATCTGCCCGGCGATCAGCGGCTTCAGGAACTTCTCGCGCTGCTCGGCATCCACGTGCGGTGCCAGTGAGCGCCAGGTGCCGTTGGACACGTGCACGATCATCCGCAGCGATGCGTGCGGCCGTGCGAACAGCTCCAGCAGCTCCAGGTACTTCGTGAACGGGAGGCCCTTGCCGCCGAGTTCTGTCGGGCCGGCGAGCGACAGATAGCCGCGTTCGCGCAGCTCGTTCCAGAGCTCCGGGGAGACGGCGTTCTCGGCCTCGATCCGCTCGGTCCAATACTCACCGCGTGTGTCGACGTAATCACGGATCTCTGCCTTCAGCGCCTCAAAGTCCATCAACCATCTCCCGCAGTACGTATTTCTTGATCTTTCCGGACGGTGTCTTGGGCAGCTCAGCCAGATGCTCGACCCGCTCGGGCCAGTATGGCTTCGCCAGGCGGCGTGCGTCGAGATGTGCGCGGACCTGCTCCAGCGTCACGTCGCCGACGACATAGGCGCAGGCGCGCTCACCGAGGCGCGGGTCCGGCATCGCGACGATCGCGACCTCGCGCACGCCTTCCAACTCGTACATCAGCTGCTCGACCTCGGCCACCGGGACCTTCTCACCGCCGCGGTTGATCACGTCCTTGACGCGGCCGGTGATCCGCAGCTCGCCGTCCTCGAGCGTCGCGAGGTCGCCGGTGCGGTACCAGCCATCGTCGGTGAAGGCGGCGGCGGTGAGGTCGGGCCGGTTCAGATAGCCGATCATCGGCGTGTCGGTCTGGATCTCGAATTCGTCGCGCACCCGCAAGCGCACACCCTCCATCGCACGCCCGTCGGTGTCCCAGCGATCGCCGACGGCCGCCATGCAGGTCTCGGTCGTGCCGAACCCGCCGACCACCTTGGCGCCGAGCACGTCCCGCGCTTGGCGCGCGAGCTCCCGCGGGACCGTCGCGCCGGTCGCGACGAAGGTCTTCAGCGCGGGCAGCGGTTTGTTGATCGCGACCAGGTCCGCCAGGAACGGGGTCGCGACCTGGACGAAGCTGACCTGGTGGCGTTCCATCGCGTCAAAGCCGCGCTGGCCTTCCCAGACCTCCTGGACCACCAGCGTCGCACCGATGCTCAGCGCCAGCCACATCCCGTACAGGAAGCCGGTCTGATGTGCCAGCGGCGCCGGGCTGAAGATCACGTCGCTGTGGTCGAGACCGAAGTGCCGCGCGTGCTTGGCGGCGGCGCGCATCAGCACGTCGTGGCGGTGCAGCACGCCCTTGGGCTCGCCGCTGGTGCCAGAGGTGAACAAGAGCTGCACGGCCTGGTCGTGTGTGGCGCGGGTATCGGCCTTTGAGGCCGATCCCGCGGAAAACGTGTCCACCGGGACGACCGGCACGTCAAAGCCGCGCGCCATCGCGACGTGATCGTGCCCGCGGAACGGCTCGGCCGGTACGAACAGCGCCTTGGGCCGGGCCGCTTGCAGCATGAACTCCAGGTCGCGCTCGCGGAAGATCGGCATCAGCGGCATGCAGGTGCCGCCGGCCTCCACGATCGCCAGGGTCAGGGCGACGAACTCGAGCCGGTTCGGCAGCTGGTAGGCGACCGTGTCACCGCGCTCGATGTCAAGCACCGGGATCGCCTGTTGGAGCTCAGCCCAGGTCCATGCGCGGTCGCCGCGTTCAGATACCTCGATCACCGCCGTGGCGTCCGGCCGTTCGGCCGCGTGGCGCCGGACGGCGTCGCCGATCAGCTCGGGCACAGCGCTTCAGGCACGCCGTTGGAGACCGCGAGCGGCACCCCGAGCTCGCGCATGTGGGAGACGAACTCCGGGTAGGAGATCTTGTACGCGTGCGGGTAGGACAGCTCGGTCATGCCCTGTGACACGGTCGAGCCGGCGACCGCGAGGGCCATCAGCACGCGGTGGTCGTTGTAGGAGGACAGCTCGGCGCCGTGCAGGCGCTCGACCCCGTGGAACTCCAGGTCGTTGCCGTCAAACTCCACCTCGGCGCCCATCTTGCGCAGCTGCAGCATCGACTGGACACGGTCGGACTCCTTCAGCCGCACGTGACTGACGTGGCTCAGCACGGTGCGCCCGCGCGCGCGGCTCGCCAGCGTCGAGAGGACCGGCACCATGTCCGGGATCTCCCGGCAGTCGAGGCGGCCGGCGACCGGCGGGGTGCCGTCGTGCTCGATGCTGATCGACAGGCCGTCATCTGGGATGTGGATCGGCACGCCGACGCCGCGCAGCTCCTCCAGCACGCGGATCTCCGGGTGGCCCTGGACCGGGGTCGGGGACAGGAACGTGACATTTGAGGGGTGCAGCGCGGCCGCGGCCAACCCGAAGGCGACCGAGCCGATGTCCGGGGGCAGCGTGAAGTCCGTGGCGATCGGCGTCTGGTCGGGCTCGATCTCGAAGTGGCGCCAGTCC
>JAFMRN010000034.1 GCA_017354065.1 Solirubrobacterales bacterium | reverse complement strand
GCGCTGGCCCACCGCGGCGCCCAGGCGCTCGGAACCGGGTTGGGGGCGCGGTCGGATCGGTTTGGGCCCGCGCTGGCGCGCAGGCTCTCACTTGAGCGGCGCGCGTGAGCGTGCGGTTGCGGTACTAACACGCGGCCGAGTTCGTTTATACGCTGTGCGAATGGCCGAAGATCTCACCGATCGCGAGCTGGCCGTCCTCGTTCGCGATGTTTCCAAGACCTTCGTGGTCCCCGAAGAGCAGCGCCACACGCTCAAAGAGCGGATGTTGCACCCGCGGAAGAAGGTCAACAGCCGCACATTCGAGGCGCTGAAGGACATCAGCTTCGGAGTCCACAAGGGCGAGTTCTTTGGGATCGCCGGGCGCAACGGCAGCGGCAAGAGCACGCTGCTGAAGTGCATCGCCGGCATCTACCGGGCCCAGGGCCAGATCTACCGGGTCGGCTCGATCTCGACGATGATCGAGCTCGGCGTCGGGTTCAACATGGACCTTGCGGCGCGCGACAACGTGCTGCTCAACGGGATCATGCTCGGGCTCTCGCCGAAGGAGGCGCGGCGCCAGTATGACGAGGTGATCGACTTCGCCGAGCTCCACGACTTCCAGGACCTGAAGGTCAAGAACTACTCCTCAGGCATGCTCGTGCGCCTCGCGTTCTCGACCGCGATCCAGGTCAACGCGGACGTGATGCTGGTCGATGAGATCCTCGCCGTCGGCGATGCGAACTTCCAGCAGAAGTGCTTTGACGTGTTCAACGACATGCGCGATAGGGGCAAGACGATCGTGTTCGTCACCCACGACATGTCGGCGCTCGTCAAGTTCTGTCACCGCGCGACGCTGCTGGAGATGGGTGAGATGGTCTGCATCGGCGACCCCCAGGAGGTTGCCGACAACTACCTGGAGCTGAACTTCGGCCGGACCCCCACGGGCGACTCCAAGGACCCCGACGCGACCCAGCGTCCCGGCGACGGCGACGCCCGCGTGCTGGAGGTCTGGGTCGAGGATGAGACCGGTGAGCGCAAGGAGGCGGTACCCCAGGAGAGCCGCATCACGCTGCGGGTCCGGGTGCTGTTCAACGTCCAGGTCGAACACCCGGCCGTCTCGGTTTACATCCTTAACGACGAGCACAAAGCAGTGTCGGTGCTCAACACCCAGATCTGGATCGAGAAGACCGGCGTCTTCGAGCCCGGTGAGGAGGCGACCTTCTCCTTCACCTTTGACAACGTGCTGGCGCCGGGGCGCTACAGCCCGATGATCAACCTCGCCCACCGCGGCACGGGTCTGGACACCATGGACCAGTTTGATTCGAGCTCCACCTTCGTGGTTTCCGCGGTCCGGCCCACGGGCGGCCTGGTCGACCTGCTGGTTGACGCGGGCGTCACCCGTGGGGCCCCGCAACTGCCCGCAGCCAATCCGGTCAAGGAGCTGAACGCATGAGCCTCGCGACCGTTGATGTGAACGAAGCCCAGATCGCCGCGCTGGGGGATCCGATCACCGGACCCTCCGCGTTCAGCGGCGATTTCATGCGCTTCTGGCATTTGACCTTCAACATCGCCAAGACCCAGTGGAAGATGCGCTTCTTCGGCTCGGTGCTCGGCTACTTCTGGCAGCTGATGCGCCCGCTGTTGCTGTTCGGCGTGCTGTTGGTGTTCTGGACCGTCGTGGCCCAGATCAACAAGGCGGTCCCGGGCCCGCCCGGCAAGTACTACGCGGTGCAGCTGCTCGGCGCGATTGTGCTGTTCACCTTCTTCCAGGAGGCGACCCAGGGCGCGGTCCGCGCGGTGGTCGACTCGGAGACGCTGGTGCGCAAGATCCACTTCCCGCGCCTGGCGATTCCTTTGGCCTCGGTGATGGTCGCGCTGTTCAACCTCGTCCTGAACCTGGTGATCGAGCTCGGGTTTGCCGTGGCGATGGGCGTGACGCCGATGTGGAGCTGGTTCCAGCTGCCGATCATCGTGGCGATCCTGGTGGTGTTGACCACGGGCGTATCGATGATCCTGTCCTCGCTGTTCGTCTACTTCCGGGACATCCAGCCGATCTGGGAGGTCGTCTGCCAGGTCCTGTTCTACGCCTCACCGGTGCTGGTGCCCGCGATCCTGGTCCAACAGCACCTCAACAACCCGACGCTGATGAAGCTGTACATGCTGAACCCGATCGCGATGTTGCTGGAGCAGTTCAAGCACGCGGTCATCAACCACGCCGTCAGCGGCGCGGCCTACTACGGGGGCTACGGCTGGGTTGCGATCTCGATGGTGATCGTCGTCGTCCTGTTGGGTCTCGGCTACGTGATCTTCAGCCGGATGGCGCCGTACGTGGCTGAGAACATCTGATTCGGGGCGGGGCCGCCGCGGATCGCGTCCGTCTGGGCATTACCGGAGGTCAGCGAGAAAGCACCGTATTCTCGGACGCGTTTGCGCCGGCTCCGCGTATCTGACAGAAGTCCGCTCTAACAAGTTTCGCGATCCGCGGGGTCTGTCGATTGGGCCGGATCGCGCGAATGATGATTCCCTCCGCGTCCTGTTCGCCAAAAGCGGAACGCCTAATCAAGCACCGCGCAGTGTCTGCGGTCTCTAGTCGGCCGGTGAACAGGCGTGGCGGGGCCCATAACCCGGCGCTCTTAAGTAAGGCATCCCGTCGATCGATTGGCACGAAGCTTCTCGTGTCGCGGTCGAGTAGATCGAAGGCGACAAGCGGAGCCGGGAGCTGCGTGTAGGTAATCCCATGGCGCATCAGAAGCCATTCCCCGTAGAGCACGAGATCTTGGCCTAGAGCTGCGCGAAGCTCGTCGATACGTTGGTATGTCCACTGCCGCACTCTGCCCAAGATCCCGCCACGATCCATTGCGTCGGGGCCGCCCCGGGTTGCGATACGCGTCTCAGGCCCCTCGAACCAGATCGACACGTTCGCACCATCGAGCTTTTCCTCAACGATGACTAGGGTGGACAGGAGCGCTTGTCGTTGTGACGGGCTCAGAATACGGTCGCCCCGACCGGGCGCACTCAACAGATGAGGGATCGGCGGATACTTCATCAACAGCTTCATGTGTACGCCATGAGACCCGCGTCGAGAGTCCAAACCTCGACAGTGACGCTGGCCACACGGGTTCGATAGTGCTCGGCCTCAGCGAGCACCGACACATCGCCTGCCCCGATCTTCTGCGCGGCCATGTCGGGAAACGACAGGCAGCTCGCCGGCCCGTCGCAGATCGAGGTTAGAAAACCCCCGTCCCACACCGCTCCGTGGAGTCTCCACGGAGCTTCCCCTTTCGCCGTAGCCCGAAGAAACGTGGTCAGTGCGTGGGCTCGTTCTCTTCGGGAATCGCCGTGCTCAAGCTGCGCTATGTGGTTTCCGGTCTCGATAATCGACGCCGTTGGAAGCACCAGGGTCTCCCCGCGAGTGACGCGGGCGCGGAGCTCATCCGTTACCGCTTGGTGCTGTTGGCTCTTTCCTGGGACCCGAAGCACCTCACAAAGGATGCTGGTGTCGACGAACACGACCTTGGACATCAGATCGCCGCTAGTAGTTCATCGAGCGCTCGCTTCCGCTCTTCGACATCCGGTTCGCGATCGAGCAGCTGCCGGGTGACCGCTTCGCCAAGCGAGCCAGCGGCGAGCGCATCGGCGTAACCGGGGAGTTCTGTCAGCGGCGTAAGGCTACTGCGGCCCAAGTCAGGATCGCGGTGGCAAACGATGACGCTACGATGATCCTCAGCTGTCAGGACGCTTAGAATCGCCGGGCTATGAGTCGTGGCGAGTGTTCGGATGCGGCGCCGTTCGGCCTCCGCCTTAATGAGCTCAATCACTCGGGCGGCTTGCGACGGATGCAGACCGTTTTCGATCTCTTCGATCACCAGCGTGGTGTCGGCTTGTGCTTCTCCGACACCGTCGAGCAAGGGCGGTTCGAGCAACGCCGCTGCAAACGCGAGGAATCGCAGCATGCCGTCGCTCATGACTCTTGCTGAGAAGGGCCGGTCCTCTTGCTCGAATCGCTCGCGAAGAGCGATCATGACATCGCCCAGTTGCGACGTTTCGACCGCAATGTCTCTCACCTCGTGCTCGGCCAGCCCGCGTGCGAGTTCCTTGAGTTGGCTCCAGCGATCGGGGTCCTCGCGGAGGGCACCGATGACTGCAGAGAGGTTGTCGGCCTGCCGCCTAAGAACGTTGTCGCGCTCCGGCACGTATTGCCGCATGAGCGTGGGGACCGGATCGAGGATAAAGACAGCGCGCAGCGCTTCAACGACTTCGAGCGCGGCCTCCTGTACCTCCCGAGTTGCCTTCAAGTTCCCGGGCACTCGCGTCGGCGCCTGCGAAACCAGGAGCCGGTCCGACCGAAACGGGATAGCAGGGTTGACTCCGCGCTTTCCGTTGTAAAAGCGAGCATTGATGTCCGAAAGGGACTTGTCGGCTGGGTCGGCCGCTAGCAGCACTCGCTCAGGAGAGCCGGCGCGTGTTCTGACAAGCGACTCGCCAACGATCCTCACGTCCGGCACCGTCTGGATCGCAACGCTCAAATGTAGGTGTTCGTCGCCGCTGACAACCCGACAGCCCAGGGTGAAGTGGTCGCTGCCAAAAGGCGCACATCCTGCAACCCCGCCGCGGACCTCCTGTCCCTCCCTACGGTTTCCCTCAAGTGCCTCGCGAATGTCCTCGCCGCCAGCAAGGCGGGCGAGCACGTGTAGCGCATCGATGGCGTTCGATTTGCCGCTTCCGTTGCGCCCGATGAGCAGCGTTAAATCACCGAGCGGTAGTACGGCGTTACGGAACGACTTGAAGCCGTCCAGTCGAAGCTCGTCAATGAAGACCGTAGATGCCATCTCCTGCTCCCTGTCAAGTAGTCAGCGAACGTGCGTGGGCGCCGCCTCGAACGCTTCCCCAAGTATCCCGCAGACCCCGGAGGGCAACCGATCCGGATCGGCCTCGATTTGTGCCGCGCCGATCCGACGGTGTTTGATCTCCGTTTAAACACGGCCCGAAACGGCGATCGACCCGACTAGGTCGACATTGCAGAGACGTCGCCAATAAGGAGCATCCGAAGTCGGGCAGGTTTGACTCTGAGACCTTCGGGTTGGCAGGCGACCCTGGTGGTCGGCCGCTCAGGCCGCGTCAGCCGGCTTGGTCGTGACCATGCTGAACTGGGCTGGGCCCTTCACGGTCAGCACCCACTCGGCGATCGCCTGCCGCGTGATCCGGTCCGCATTCCGCTTGGCGAGAGGTCCAGAGATGTAAAAGATTGGAGACGCCTGATTTGCAGATCTGCCGAAGCGTGTTTTGCTGATCTGCCGACCCCTATACTGCAGATCAGCCGATGCTCAAGACCATAATCTGTCCACGTCAGGTCCATGCCTGAGCGCTTCATCCCCAGGGGCGTTCACGGGCTCGTGCTTGAAGCACTCGCAGACACGCGAGTTGTGGTCATCCTCGGGGCTCGCCAGGTGGGCAAAAGCACGCTGGTCGGGCAAATTGCACGCGAAGACCGACCCGCGAAGGTATTCACACTGGACGACCACGAGACGCGTGTCGCCGCGACGGAGGACCCGACCGGATTCATCGCGTCGCTCACACCACCCGTAGTGGTCGACGAGATCCAACATTCCCCCGAGCTTCTGCTCGCAATCAAGGCTCGTGTCGACCGAGACCCAAGCGCCGGGCAGTTCTTGTTGACGGGCTCCGCAAACCTTCTTACTGCACCACGGATCGCCGATGCCCTCACCGGCCGGGCGGAGTACCTGCGCCTTCTCCCGTTCAGCCAAGGAGAGCTGCGACAGACACGCGAGACCTTCATCCCAACACTGTTCGAAGGCAAGTGGCCTCATGTGTATGACGCACCGGTGGGGAGAGCCGCGTACACCGATCTGATTGTCGCCGGTGGGTACCCGACGGCCGTTGAACGCTCGCCGGCGCGCCGCACCCGCTTCTTCGAGAGCTACATCGAGACCATCATCCAGCGTGATCTGAGCACGCTCGCGCAGCTGCACGACCAAGCTAACGTCCGCAAACTGCTCATCGCGCTCGGAACGATCTCGGGATCTCTGACGAACTACGACGGACTCGCCAGGGATCTCAGTGTCGCTCCGAACACCCTCCGCGCCCATACGTCGTTGTTAGAAGCGCTGTTCCTCGTAACGCGGATAGAGGCTTGGAGTTCCAACCTCCTGAGCCGCGTCGTCAAAACCCCAAAGCTCTACGTAGCCGACACGGGGCTGCTCGCTTATTTGACTGGCGCCGACGCCGCCCGTCTCACAGATGACGGCCAACTCGCCGGAGCATTCTTCGAAACCTTCGTAGTCAACGAGCTGCGTCGCCAGAGCAGCTGGGAAGAAGATTCACCACGGCAGTATCACTACCGAGACCGAGACGGGAGAGAGGTTGACGTCGTCCTGGAACGGCGCGACGGGTCGGTCGTCGGGATTGAAGTCAAAACGGCCGCATCGATAGCTTCCTCGGACTTCCGTGGGCTGCGGCATCTCCGTGACAAGCTCGGAACGCGTTTCAAGATGGGCGTGGTGATCTACACCGGCGCCAACGCCCTGCCCTTCGGTGACCGACTTGCCGCAGTTCCGCTATGTGGCATGTGGACGCACTGAACCCGCCGCTACCGGCAGCTCAGGCCGCGTCGGCCGGCTTGGTCGTAACCATGCTGAACTGGGCCGGGCCCTTCACGGTCAGCAGCCACTCGGCGATCGCGCGGCGGCTGTAGCGGTTGTGGCGCATCGCGTAGCTGGCGGCGGTGCGCAGGGCCTGCTTTGAGCTGGTGCCGATCGGCAGGTGCACCTCGTGCTCCTGGAGGATCGGGTGGTAGATCGGCAGCAGCGTGCGGGCCTTGCGGAAGCCGGCGCGGTGGGCAACCCAGCGATACTGCCAGGCCCAGTGGGCGTGCTCATTGCCCTCAAACTCCTCAACCCCTTCGATGTGGACGCCGCTGGGGTCGGTGACGCGCTTCAGCGTCTCGTTGATCACCAGCAGCTTGCCGCCGGGCTTCAGGATCCGGAAGAACTCGTGCATCGCCTTCTGCAGCTCAGCGAGGTCGTTGTGATGGAGCACCTGGCAGCAGAACACGTAATCCAGGCTGGAGCTGGCGATCGGAATGTCGTTCATCGTCGCCAGCACCCGCTCAAAGTGGTTGCGCCCGGCGTCAAAGAAGAAGTCCGCGGTGTAAAGGCCCTGGTATTCGACCGTCGCGATGTCCAGGGCTATGGCCTTCAGCCCCCGCTCAGCGAACTGGCTGGCCGCCCAGCAGGTGTTGGACCCGACGTCCAGGATTGTCTGGCCCGGCTTCAGCTCGACGGTGTCGAGCAGCTGTTGGAGCGCCACCGCCTGGACGTACCAGTAACCGTCTTGGGCGTAGGGAAGCTCAAGGATCCGCTCGCGTGTCCAGCCGTCGTTGCGCATCAGCTCCGCGAAGCGCTCGAGCCCGTCCGCCTCCGCGCGCACGTAGTCAGCGGTCTTTGACTCGGGCAGCAGATCCGCTACGCCGCGCTCAACCGTGAAGCGGCTGTGGCAGCGCTCGCAGATCAGCGTGCCGCTGCGTATCTCAGCCTGGTCCTCCGCTTCTGCCTGAAGGTCGAGGGCGTCCTCGGCTCCGCAGCTGGGACAGCGCAGGTACGGCTTCGCGAACGTCGACTTCATCGGGCGGGTGTGCGCGGGAAAAACATGGCGCCTGAGGCTAGCCGGTGGGTCGCGTGAGCTGCACGCTGCGGGGCTCGGCCACGGATTCAAGGAACGCCTCCAGCGCGTCAATGCGCTTGTCCCAGCCGTAGTCAGCGGCGGTTTTGATCCCCTGCTTGCCGAGGCGCTCGCGCAGCGGCGCGTCGCTCAGGACCTGCTTCAGTGCCTGGGCCACCGCCTCGGGCTCTGGCGCCGGCATCAGGCAGTTCTGCTCGTGGCGGCAGAACTCGCGGTTGCCGTGGGCGTCGGTGCAGACCACCGCTGCTCCGGTGGCCATGGCCTCCAGTGGCGGCAATGAGAAGCCCTCATGGCGTGAGGTCTGGATGAACACGCTCGCCTGGTTCATCAGATCGTTCACCTCTGCGTCCGTTGGGCCGTTCACGTATGTGATCTCGGGGTCACCGCCGGTCACCTCAGGCTCGATTCCGAACAGGGTCAGCTTCGGGCGCGGCTCGGGCAGCGCCCGCCAGGCGGCCAGTGTCAGCCCGAAGTTCTTCAGCGGCTCCGAGCGCCCGACCGCCAGGATCGTGTCCTCCGCGCGTGTGGAGTCGGGCAACGGCCGGAAGGTGTCGAGGTCGAGCCCGGGCGGCACCATCGCGGGGTGAAGACCGAGCTCTTGCAGGCGGTCGCGGTTCCACGGGGATGTGGTCATGTAGTGGAACTCATGCTTGTAGGAGTCCATCACGCGGTCCTGCATCGGCTGGTCATCGGCGTAGTAGCTCGACTCGATGTCCTGGACGAAATAGGCCGGGATCCCGTGGTTGATCGAGGCTCGCCAGACGTAGTGGGCGGTGACCCACCAGGTGGCGATCTTGATCGCTTCTATCGGCGCCAGGGTCTCGGTCAGGGACTTGTAGTTCTTGAAGCTGCGAACCGGCACGTCCAGGTCGAACCAGTCCGGGTCCTGGCCCAGGGACCACAGCTCCACCTCGTGGCCGCGTGCGGCCAGCCCGTTGAGGTGCTCAAAGATCACGCGGTGACCGCCGCCTACGCCGGTGCCCTCGGTGACGTAGATGACCCGCAGCTTGCCCTCCGCGGTGCGAACGTTGCGGCGGTCCAGCCAGTCTGCCCACTTCTCCCAGAAGTAGCGCTGGGAGTCGAGCTCGCGCTGGTTCTGTTTGGTGCCGCGCGTGACCGACTCGAGGTGGTACATGACCGCGAGCGGCTCATACAGCACCTGGAAGCCGGCCTGCCAGGCGCGCAGCCCGTAATCCACGTCCTCATAGGCCATCCCGAAGCCTTCGTCGAACAGGCCGACCTGGTTCAGGGCCTGGCGCGTGATGTACATGCACGCGCCCGTGGCCGCCAGTGAGGGGCCGCCGACGTTGGCCGGTCCCCAGTTGGCGGGCTTGAACCGGTAGCGGTGGTCAAACCACTCGGGTGCGCCGAGGTTCCTGACCGTCCCCGCCCACTGGATCCGGTTGTCCGGGTACAGCAGCTTGGCGCCGACCACCCCGACTCCGGCCCCGTTGGCCGTGTACTGCAGGCACGCGAGCCAGTCGCCCTTGGGGATCACGTCGGAGTTCAACAACAGCACGTCACTGGAGGGATCGGCCGCCTGCAAGCCGCGGTTCACGTTGGCCGCGAACCCCGCGTTGGTCTCGCCCTCGATCACGTGGATGTGCGGGATCTGGTGTAGCTGCGCCAGGTGCTCGGCGCCACTCGCATCGTCGGTGACGACGATGCTTACGCGGCTCAGATCCGCGGTCTTGGCAATCGCGTCCACCAGCTTGGCGACGTGGTCGGCGTCGCGGTAGCTGGGGATCACCACGGTCACGTGGCGGCCATAGCGCCGGTACCAGCGTTTGGCCTCACGGATCCGCTTGCGCCGGACGTTGGAGCGATCCAGGGTCAGGTGCCGGACGCGTCCGGCCAGCGGCGTGAAGCGCAGCGGGAAGGTCAGCGCGCGCAGGGCCAGCGCCTCGGGACCGTGATAGCGGTAGGTCAGGTAGATGCGCTCACGCAGGGAAAACGGCCCGTCGCGCTGCTCCGGGCGAGTCTCGGCTGTCGGCGGTAGCTCGCCCATCCGCTGCGCAAGGCTAGCGTGGAGGAGCCCGCATAGGTGGACCCCCGCAGATACCATCAACCTGTGCCGGAAGCTGCGTTTGTGATCGCCCGCCACCAGGACTGGGCGACCCGTGACTTTGCGGAGACCCTCCGCTACGAGCTGGACCTCCAGGGTGTGCCCTCAAGCGTGCATGAGGACGGGTTTCCGTTGCCTCGGCCCGGGGTCGTGTACGTGCTGGTCGCCCCCCGGGAGTTCATCTCGCTAGCGGGTGCGAGCGCGGTTCCATCGGACTCGATTCTGGCGCGCACGGTCGTTGTCAGCAACGAGCACCCCGATCGCGTTGCTCAAGGGGACGACGTGTACCTCGATCTGTTGCGCGCGGCCGGTGCGGTGTTTGAAGTCAACATCCGCTCAGTCGGTGAGCTGCACCGCAAAGGGGTGCACGCGCGAACCCTGCGCCCCGGGTACTCCAAGCCGCGCGATCACTATGACGCGGACGCCGAACGACCGATAGACATTCTCTTCTACGCCTCGCGCAGCGCACACCGGACCGCTGGGCTGGCTCAATTGGCGGACACGCTTGCTCGTCACAACGTGTCGCTGACCATCGCCGATCCGGCGGCGTCGAACACGATCGAGTCAGCGACATATCTGGGCGCCTCCAAGTACCAGCGCTTGAGCCAGAGCAAAATCCTGCTGGATCTGCATGCGGAAGCCACGCCGCACTTGGACTGGAACCGGATGCTGGACGCGATGCACTGCGGCGCCGTTGTGGTCACCGAGCCGGCGGTAGCGCTGGCGCCGTTCACGCCCGGCCAGCAGTTCGTCGCGGCGCCGCGCGAGTCGATGCGGTTCGTGCTTGAGCAGCTGTTGAGCGACCCGGACGAGCTGGCGCGGATCCGCTCCTCGGCCTATGAGCGTCTGAGCTCCTGGCTGCCCTTTGGGCTCTCGGTCGGCGTCTTGCGGGCGGCGCTGGTTGAGCTGGTAGGCCGTCCGATCGAGGATGGATACGCACTGAGCGGCGATGTCGATGCGACAGAGGCCGATAACACAGCTGGTGGTCCGGCCAACAGCGAGTCTGAGATGCGGGACACGGTCGCCAGTGTCCAGCGCGAGGTGCGGGCACTGCGGCGTCAGCTGGCGGCGCTGGAGATCGACCAGGCGAGCGAATCTGACGGCGAGGATCAAGCGCATACGAGCCCGGCCTGGGAGGCACGCGGCGTTCCGCAAGCCAGCGTTTTGATTGCTTGTGGTACCGACGCCAGCCGGCTCAGCGCCACGCTTGAGGCCTTGCGCAACGGGCGGCTGGCGGATATCGAGCTGGTCCTCGCGGTAGCTGCCGGCGCGCAGGAAGCGCACGTCACCGCAACGGAGTTTGCGCAAGCCAATCCCGAGCTGGCCATCAGGATCGTGCAGGCATCCGCCGTGTCGACGCGGGGGGCACTGCGCAACCTCGCACTGGAGCACGCTCGCGCCCCGGTCAGCGTCGTGGTCGAGCCAGGGGACATCCCTTTCCGTCACGGACTGGAGCGGCTGGTCGGGTCCCTGAACGGGATGCCACAGTTCGCACTGACCTACTCGCCTGTCGGGATTTTGGCCCCGGGCGATACGCGGGGACGTGACCTGACCGGGATCTGGGGTTGGGAACCGACCCGGCTGCGCTCGGAGAGCTGGATCACGACCCCCTATGCGGTGCGCACCAGGATCCTGGGGGACACGGGCGGTTTTGCCGAGGACGTGCTGTTGGAGGGAGTCGAGGACTATGACTTGGTTTGCCGGCTCGCTGTCGCCGGTGCACGCGCTCAGCTGGTCTCTGAGATCCTCAGCATGACGCGACGCTCCGTGGCGGTCAGAGACGCCCCGCTACATGGGGAACGCGGCACCGTGCTGGTGGAGCGTTCCGCGAAATTGCTGGTCGGCACCATCGCATAGTGCTTGGCCTATATGGTGGCGACCGTGAAGTCGCCACGATCTGAGCGGTAGTTGATGTTGTAGTAAGGGTCCCGCCCCGAAGTACCGCAGACCAGGTGCATTTCGGAGATGTTGTTGCTGGCGCTATCTGAGCGAACCGCCAGCCTGGCGTCCGGTACGCTGACCAGCCGGTACCCGGCTGCGTAAGCGCGGAGGCTGTAGTCCACCAGTGCGAGGCTGCCGTGCGCGGAATCCAAGCCGCCGAGCTCTTCATACCGGCCGCGGCTGGTGACCAGCACGCCATCCAGTGCGCTGACGTTGTGGACGCAGGTGCCATACCCGAAATGCAGATCCATCGAGGTCGTCCCGCCGCGTAGCAGATACAGCGGGATCCCGTTGACCATGGCAACGCCGGCGTGGCGGACCAGACCGTCCGGACCGAGCACCAACGGCCCGGCGGCCGCGATCCCGGCCTCGGCCGAGTAGCCCAGCAGGCGCACCAGCCAGCCGCTGGTGAGGGCCTGGAACGGAGTGGGTGAGAGCAGCAGATGATCAGCGCGGCTCTGGGCAGCGCCTGTTGCCAAGCGCACAGGGGCGCTGCCTTCTGCTGAACTGAGTACCAAGCGATCATCCGTCACGCCCATGACGCCCAAGGCCCTGCGTGCGTGGCTCAGCTCGGCTTCTGGCGCGCATATGATCAGCCGCCAGTTGACCTCTGACTCGCCAAGCAAGGACTGGGCCAGTGCCTGCAGCGGGGCATGCGCGGTGTCGGCCACGATCACGTCGACTGAAGTGGCTTGGGGTACCTCATGTACTACGCGATAGAGCCCGGGCGGGCCAGGTTCGACGCGCCCCGCGACGCCCAGGCGGGTCAGCTGTTCACCTATTGCCCTCTGGGCAGCGATGTAGGCATAGGGCTTGGCGTCCCCGCCGGCCGTGGAGGCCGCATGCATCCGCCAGTGATAGAGGATCTCTGGGATGCTGGCCACGCGATCGGTCCGCTCGGTGAAGCGGAGGATCATGTCGACGTCCTGGGATCCGTTCAGCTCGTCACGGAAGCCACCGATATCAACGAGGATCGAGCGGCGGTAGACCCCCAGGTGGCAGGTGTAGCCGTTGACCCGCTCAAGGTCGGGTGACCACGCCTGTTTGTGATGGACCCAGATCTGGCGCCCGTCGTCAACTATGTCCTCGTCGCTGTAGAGCATGTCGAGGGTGGGGTCGTGGTTGATGGTCGCGGCGATTTTTTCGAGGGCGGTTCGCTCG
>JAFMRN010000390.1 GCA_017354065.1 Solirubrobacterales bacterium | reverse complement strand
GCGAACGCGTCCGCGGTCTTGTCGCCGACGTGGCGCGTGAGCTTGGCGCCGTCAACGACCCTGGGCCGAAGATCCGCGGCGCGCTCGACCTGCTCGCCGACCTCGACGTCGACACTGACTGGGCGGGGGATCTGCCCGACCTGCCGAACGGCGCCAAGGCGCTGAAGAGCGAGCGCGCCGAAGCGCTGCGTGAAGCGCTCGCCGAGCTGCGCGGCGCGCTGGCAGACAAGGTGGCGGTGCGCTGGCGCGAGGGCCTTGACGCGCTGCTGCTCGACTACGGACGCCGCTTTGAAGCGCTGAAGCGCGAGCGTGGCGCGGTGGACTTCGGCGACCTGGAGCTGCTGGCCGTGGACTTGCTCGGACGGCCCGAGATCGGGGCCCGGTACCGCGAGCGCTTCAGCCACGTGATGGTTGATGAGCTCCAGGACACCAACGCGGTGCAGCTGGCGCTGGTCGACCTGGTGCGCGGTCCGGAGACGGCGCTGTTCATGGTCGGGGACGCGCAGCAGTCGATCTACGGGTTCCGCCACGCCGACGTGGAGCTGTTCGAGCAACGCGGGCGCGTGCTGGCCGAATCGGGCAGCCGCCTGGCGCTGACCCGGAACTTCCGCTCACGCGCCGAGATCCTGAGCGTGCTCAACGCCGGTTATCAGGAGCTGATGCCCGGGTACCGGCCGCTGGCCGCCGGACGCGAGGACCCGCCCGCTGAGGCGCCGCGGGTCGAGCTGCTGATCGCCGACAAGCAGGCCGAGTGGGCCGAGGACGACGGTCTGGCGACGCCCTGGCGCGCGGCGGAGGCGCGCGCGCTGGCCGCACGCCTGGCTGCCCTGGTGCAGGAAGGCTCCGCCCGGCCGGGTGAGATCGTCGTGCTGACCCGCGCGACCACGGATCTGGCCGTGTACGAGCGGGCGCTGGAGGCGGCGGGGCTGGCGACCTTCGTGGTCGGCGGGCGCGGCTACTGGTCCCACCCGCAGGTGGTGGTGCTGGTCTCCTACCTGCGGGCGCTTGCAAACCCGCTGGATCAGGAGCCGCTGTGGGCGGTGTACCTGTCGGGGCTGTGCGGGCTCTCACTCGACGGACTGGTCCTGGTTGCCGACGGCGCGCGGGACGAGCTGGACGAGCACGACGCCGCGGCGCTGGCGCGCTTTGAGGAGTTCTTCGCGGGCGAGCGGGAGCGCGCAGACCGCCTTGGGGCCGAGCAGCTGATCGACCGGGCGCTGGCCTGGAGTGGCTATGAGCTGGAGCTGGCGGCGCTGGCCGACGGCCGCCGGCGCCTGGCGAACGTGCGCAAGCTGATGCGCCTGGCGCGCGAGCACGAGCGTGAGCACGGCCCGGACCTGCGCGGGTTCGTGGACTTCGTCGAGCAGCGGATTCACGGCGGCGCGGGGGCACGCGACGCTGAGGCGCCGGTCGAGTCAGAGGCACTGGACGCCGTCCGGCTGATGACCATCCACCGCAGCAAGGGCCTTGAGTTTCCGGTGGTTTGCGTCGCCGACCTGGGCCGCGGACCGAGCTGGGGGGCGCCGCTGCTGCGCCTCGCCCCGGACAAGCTCGGCTTGCGGATCGGCCGTCTCGGCGGCGGCAAGCGGCTCAGCGCGCTGGCCTTCGACGAGCTCCGTGAGGCCGAGCTGGAGGCAGAGCGCGCCGAGCAGCGGCGCCTGTTCTACGTCGCGCTGACACGCGCCCAGGAGCGGCTGATCATGTCCGGGGCCATGGCCTTGGACAAGCCGGTGCGGCCCGACTCGATGAAGCCGATGGACTGGCTGGCGCCCGCGTTCCGCGAGCTGCCGGGCGTGGCGGTC
>JAFMRN010000389.1 GCA_017354065.1 Solirubrobacterales bacterium | reverse complement strand
ACGTGCGCCGGGCGGCTGCGCTGGCGCTCGGGCACCGGCGCCGGCGCGACCCGCTGGACCCTCACAGCGGTGACCCTCAGCAGATCCAGGACGCGCTGGACGGTGCGGAGGGGCCTGGCGGACCGCCCGACCCGAGTCCACCCGCCCCTCCACACGGTGATGATACACCTGATAGAGGTGAATTGGGCGGAGGCGTTGCGCCTGAGCAGGTCTCCGCACCCGTTCCGGCACGGATCCCGGCCGGCGCGGTGACGCTGTGGAGCAGGGGCCATGGGGAGATAGACACGCGCGCGGGGTCTGATGACGTGGCGGTCGTGTCCTCGCTACTGCACGGTGAGGCGCGCTCCCATGTTCGTTCCGGGCGTAGTGGAACTTTGATCTGCCTGGTGCTCGACGCGAGCGGGTCGATGGGTGCCCGGCGCCGCGCCGCGCGTGTCAAGGGCGCGCTGCTGGAGCTGTTGCGGGACGCCTATGCGCGGCGTGATGAGGTTGCCGTGATCGCCTTCCGCGACGCCGCCGCGGAGGTGGTGATCGAGCCGGGCGCGCCGCTGGAGCAGGCCGCCGCGGTCCTGTCGGCGCTGCCGACCGGCGGGCGCACGCCGCTGGCCGAAGGGTTGGAGGCCGCAAACGAGCTGATCACCGTGGAGCGTCGGCGCTTCCCCGAGCGCCAGGCCCTCGCGCTGGTCTTGACTGACGGGCGCGCCGCCGATCCGGACGGGTCGGTCGCGCGGGCCGCACACGCGCTGGGGCGTGCCGCCGACGCGGTCAACGTCGTGGACTTGGAAGACGGGCCGGTGCGCCTGGGGCTGGCCTCTGTGCTGGCCGAGGCGGCCGGGGCACAGGTATTCGAATTGGAGGTCGCATGAGTTTTGGACGTGAGCTGACGTCGGATCCCGAGGGCTCGGAGGCGCCGCGGCGGCGCAAGCCGCGCGACAAGCCGCTCCTGATCGTGATCACGGGCACCGGCAAGGGCAAGTCGACGTCAGCGTTCGGGATGCTGCTGCGCTCCTGGGCGCGGGGCTATCGCTGCGGCGTGTTCCAGTTCGTGAAGTCGGGCAAGTGGAAGGTCGGTGAGGCCAAGGCCGCGGAGGCGCTCGGCGGGATCGACTGGGAGAAGATGGGGGACGGCTGGTCCTGGCTGTCGCGCGACCTTTCGGAGTCGGCGGAGCTTGCGCGCGAGGGCTGGCGTTTCGTGCGGGAGGCGATCGCCGCGGAGAAGTACGAGTTCCTGCTGCTCGACGAGATCACCTACCCGATCAAATGGGGCTGGATCCCGGTCGAGGAGGTCGTCTCTGTATTGCGGTCGCGTCCGGGCTTCCAGCACGTCGTGATCACCGGCCGCGATGCCGCGCCGGAGCTCGTCGAGCTGGCCGACCTGGTCTCCGAGGTGACGAAGGTCAAGCACCCGATGGACGCCGGGATACGCGCCCAGCAGGGGATCGAGTGGTGAACGTCGAGGTCATCCTCGACGGAGCGACCGACCATGAAGGCGACGTTCTGGAGCTTCCGGCGCTGCGCGGCGAGCTGTACTGGCGCGAGCTGCTGGATCCGGGGGTGCCGGTCGGGTCGGAGACGGCGATCGCGTCGCTGCTGGGCTGGCGCCCGTCCGGGGCGGTTGACCGCGGCCTGGTTGAGGCGGCCGCCCGCGGGCTCGGCTGGGACGCGGCGCGGCGCGTGGACTTTGAGGGCGGGCACAAGCTGCTGGTCTCGGGTGGGGTTGAGGTCGGCGGCCCGGTGACCCGCGTGTGGGACGGCGGCGAGCGGCCGCCAGAGGTTCTGGACCGCTCAACAGTGGTGATCGGCG
>JAFMRN010000183.1 GCA_017354065.1 Solirubrobacterales bacterium | reverse complement strand
GACCGGCAGGTCGAGCTGTACCGCACGCTGGCGGAGTTCTCTCCCAGCGAAGCCAGGCGCTGGCGCAGGGCCGCCCGTGAATCCGGGTTGGCGTTGCTGTGTCGCCACACGGAGGGGTATCCGACACGCCTGGGCGCCTTGGAGGCAGGCGCGCCGGCGACGCTGCACGTTGCGGGCGCCGAGCGGCTGGCACGCGCAGAGAATCGAGCCGCGGTGGCGGTGGTCGGAACCCGGCGGGCCTCACCGGCAGGGATTGAGCTGGCACGCGAGCTGGGGCGTGGTCTGGGCGCGGCCGGGGTCACGGTCATCAGCGGGATGGCGCTGGGCATAGACGCTGCGGCGCATGAAGGCGCCCTGGCCGGTGGTGGGCTGACGGTCGCGGTGCTGCCCGGTCCCGCCGACCGTGCCTACCCGGTGCGACACACCCGCCTGCACGGCCGGATCCGGGAGCAGGGGGTGCTGTTGAGCGAACAGGCGCCCGAGGCGGGCACGTGGCGTTGGGCGATGCGCGCCCGCAACCGCCTGATCGCCGCGCTGGCTGATGCGGTGGTCGTGGTTGAGGCCAACACCCGGTCCGGGGCGCTGAGCACCCTGGCCGACGCGAAGGCGCTGGGACGCCGGACCGCGGCGGTGCCTGGCCCGGTTCGCTCCGCGCACGCACGGGGAACAAACCACGCGATAGCCAAACTGGAAGCCGCGCTGGTACGGGGGCCACAGGACGTGCTGGATCTGCTCTACGGCGAGAACATGGTCGACGTGCCCCCGCCGGTCCTGCCGACCCTCACCGCCGAGGAGGCGACGCTGTTGAAGCGGATCAGCAGCCGGCGCGCGACGGTCGCCTCACTGGGAGCGGACGCGCTTGAAGCGCTGAGCGGCCTGGAACTGAAGGGGGCTGTGGTGCGCGGCGCGGGCGGCGTGCTGACCGCGCGCGTATAAGGCTCGCGCTCTGAGACAATCGTGTGAGTGCTTGACGCGCTTATCGCAGTGGCAATGGTGAGCTTGGGTCTGCTGGCCGAACCGCTGGCGCCGCGGTTGGTAGCCGGCTGGCGCCGGGCCGTCAATCGCCGCCGTCGCGCCCCGAGCGTCGGACCGGTGGCCGAGCACAGCTCGGCCGAGCGGCGTGGGCGTGAGCTGTTGGAAGCCGCTGCCGGTGAGGAGACGGGGGAGATGTACCGCGCGCTGGGCTTTGTGCGCGTCTGGGCCGAAGGCGGTCAGGCCTACCTGATCTACCCGCACGCGCCGTTCGTGTCCTACCGGCCGGCGAGCAGCCAGCTCCTGGCTGAGCATCGGCTCGAGCTCGGCGGGGAGAACACCGATCAGCTCAGCGACGCGGACGACGTCCTGACCAGATGGCTGGCGCTGAGCCGTGAAGGAGAGTGGCTCCTGGCACCGGCCGTCGCACAGCCGATCGGTCATCACCATGACCGCGTGCGCCTGGCCCGGGATCTCTGGCGTCTCGGTTGCTGGGAGCGGGGGCGTGGAGCCGCGGCAAAAGCCCAGGCAGACTGATAAACGGTGTATCCATCGTGTAACCGAGGGTGCACTTGTTGGTAAGAATCGCTGACAAGTACCTTGCAGCACGCTTCCCAGATGCGAATCTGGGAGGAACGAAGGTATAGTTCCCGAAGCTGCTCACAACTTAAGCGGCCGGCCGGGTCAGCCTATGAGCACAGCCACAGCACCAAGACAACTCATCATTCAGCCCGAGCGCAGCCCTAAAGGGAAACTCCTCGGGCTCGGAGCGCTCGCTGCGCCGATCATCGTCGTTGTCGCGCTGGTTCTGCTGATCCTCACCTCATCACCGGGTATCAGCGCGTCGGCCAAGTCCCTGGCGACCCTGAAGATGCCCTTCGGCGGCGGCAAGGTCACCAAGCTCAGTGCGGTTATCGGCAACGACCAGCACGCGCTGCCCGTGAAGGCCGTCGGCAACGAGGTCTACCCGACCACCAAGGTCCCGACCGGCTCGAAGGTCAAGGTCTTCGCGACGATTCAGCGTCCCGGCTGGGACGCCTGGCTCGCGGGCAAGACAAAGAACGTTCAGCTGCACGTGACCACGCCGGTGGCGAAGCTGACCCAGGGCTACCTGTCGGTCAAGCCCGGCCAGGCGCTGAACGTGCGCTTCAGCCAGCCGGTCGTACGTGCCGCGTACGGGATCTCCGGCAAGCCGCTCACCCACAAGACTTTCACATCCCCCGCCGGTCAGGTCACGGTGCCCCAGCAGGGGACTGCCGGCACGCTCAGCGTGCTCGCCACGCCGCGCAGCTGGGAGCGCTCGTCCCCGCAGGCGATCTCCTGGTTCCCCGCAGGCACCGGCTCGACCGCCGCCGCCTCACCGGGCCCCGGCCAGCCGCTCGGGCCGAGCACGCCGATCACGCTGACCTTCTCCGACACGGTTAGCAAGGCGCTGCACGGCAAGATGCCGACCATCACGCCGGCCGGTTCCGGCAGCTGGCACACGCTGAACGCGCACTCGATCCGCTTCATCCCGACCGGCTACGGCTACGGCATCAACGCGCACGTGAGCATGTCGCTCCCCGCGGGCGTCCACCTGGTCGGTTCCAGCGGCCCGGTCGGCAGCTGGACCACGCCTCAGGGCTCCATGACGCGGCTGCAAGAGCTGCTCGCCCAGACCGGCTATCTGCCCGTCAACTGGCATGGCCCGGGCGCCGGCACGAGCATGGCCGCGCAGCTGAAGGCCGCGGCGCACCCGCCGAAGGGGAGCTTTGTCTTCCGCTACGGCAACACGCCGGCCGCCCTGAAGGGCATGTGGTCGCCCGGTCACATGGGCGAGATCACCAAGGGCGCGCTGATGGCGTTTGAGAACAGCCACGATCTGACGCAGTCCCTGTCCACGCTGGAGGACGCCACGACTCCGGCCACTGCCGTCAACCCGACGGTATGGAAGACGTTGATCAAGGACGCGATCGCCCACAAGGTGAACACGTTCGGATACACGTTCGTGTCGGTGTCGAAGGCCTCCCAGAGCGAGAGCACCTGGCACAACGGCAAGACCACCGCGTCGGGCGCGGTCAATACCGGCCAGTCATCATCGCCGACCGCATCGGGAACCTTCGCCGTGTTCGAGCACACGCCGGTCACGACCATGAGCGGCACCAACCCGGACGGCACGCCCTACCACGACAAGGGCATCAAGTGGGTCTCCTACTTCAACGGTGGCGACGCGCTGCACGCCTTCAACCGCGCCTCTTACGGGTCGCCGCAAAGCGACGGCTGCGTCGAGATGCCCGACGGTGAGGCCGCATCGGTGTACCAGTTCACACCGATCGGCACGATCGTTCAGGTCAACTAGACCGCCGGCGGCTGCGCAGGGGGTACGGCCTCCGCGGCGAAACAAGCGCCGTGAACTGGGATCAGGCACTGGCTGAGTTGGAGGCGGACCTCGGCCGGCGCGCGGTCGCGGAGAAGACCGTCAAGGCCTACCGGGCCGATATCAGGCAACTGCGGGCCTGGGCGGAACCGCGCGGCCTGGGTCCCGCCGGGCTGGACGTGAAGTGGCTGCGCCGCTACCTGGCCGGGCTGTCGGAGCAAGGCCAGGCCAGCACAAGCGTCGCGCGGAAGCTGGCATCGATCCGATCGCTGTTGCGGGTTCTGGTCGAGCTTGGCGAATGCCCCTCAAACCCGGCGGAGCTGCTCTCGGCACCAAAGAAGAGCCAGCACCTCCCGGACGTCCACAAGCCGGCGGCGATGGCCGAGATGCTTGATGCGATCCCGGCCAACGGTCCGCTGGACCTACGCGACCGCGCGATGTTCGAGCTCTCCTATGGCTGCGGACTGCGCGCCGAAGAGATAGTGGACCTCGACACTGACAGCGTCGACTTCGACTCCGAGCAGCTGCGCGTCCACGGCAAAGGCGACAAGACGCGCGTGGTTCCCGTCGGGGAGCACGCCTGCCAGGCACTCACGGTCTACCTGGAGCGCGCCCGTCCGACGCTCAGCGCAGACGCACAAAGCGCGCTGTTCGTCTCCAAGAGCGGCCGGCGGCTGAACACATCGGACGTGCGCCGGCGGTTGCGGCTGCGCCAGCCGACCCACCCACACGCGTTGCGCCACTCCTACGCCACGCACCTGCTGGAGGGCGGTGCCGACCTGCGCGCGATTCAGGAGCTGCTGGGGCACGCGTCCATCTCGACCACCCAGGTTTACACGCGGGTCGACTCCGCGCGGTTACGCACTGCCTACGCGAGAGCGCACCCACGCGCCTAATATCTCGGAAATCAGTATATGGACACGAACGTCAAGGCAGTCGAGTTAAAGGAACTGTGGCGTAGATACAAGTCCGAGAGCGACCAGCGCGTGCGTGAACGCCTGGTGGTGGCTTACTCGCCGCTGGTCAAGTACGTGGCGGGGCGGATGACCTCCAACCTGCCCGCGCACGTGGATGAGGCTGACCTGGTCAGCTACGGCCTGGGGGGTCTGATCCACGCGATTGAGCGATTTGATCTGGCGCGTGAGATCAAATTCGAGACCTACGCGATGATCCGGATCCGCGGGGCGATCCTGGATGAGCTGAGGGCACTTGATTGGGTTCCGCGATCGGTGCGCGCACGCGCACGTGAGATCGAACGCGCCAACCAGCGCCTTGAGGCGAAGCTCCAGCGTGCGCCCAGCGACGAGGAGATGGCAGCCGAACTGGAGATGTCGGTCGCGGATTTCCAGGACGCGCTGGTGCAGATCGCCGGCACGACGTTCGTCGCGCTGGAGGAGTTGTGGAACACCACCGACCAGAACGGCGACCAGGTCAGCCTGCTGGACACCCTCGCTGACCCCAACGCGCCGGATCCGGCCGCGATCGTCGATCAGAGCGAGCTTCAGGATCGGATTTCCTCGGCGATCTCGGCACTGCCCGACAGGGAGCAGCTCGTGACCTCGCTGTACTACTACGAGAACCTCACGTTGCGGGAAATCGGTGAGGTTCTGGGGGTTACCGAATCCCGCGTTTCACAGCTGCATACCAAGGCGGTACTGCGCTTGCGATCCAAGCTGAGCGGCGAGCTAGATTAGGTTTCGAATGAGCACCAGGGACATACGCCCCGACCACGGATACACGCCGTGCGACATCTGTGGCCGGACCCTACTGCGCGGTGAGAGCGCGGAGATCTTCATCGGCGGTGGAACCCGCCACCGGGTCTGTGAGCTGTGCAAGCCCCAGGCGCTGAGCGAAGGTTGGATCCGGGAGGGCTCGGTTCCCGACTACGACCCTGAGGCCAGCGCGCCGGAGCGGCGCCGTGGCCTGTTCGGGCGGCGCCGGCAGAAGCGCGGCGGCTCGCGCCGGGCGCCGACCCTCGACGACGCCCTGTCAGGCGAGACCTGGCCGGCCAATGAGCAAAACGAT
>JAFMRN010000388.1 GCA_017354065.1 Solirubrobacterales bacterium | reverse complement strand
TTGTTCTGGGTTTGGGAGCGCTCGTTCTGGCACTGCACGACGATGCCGGTCGGCTGGTGGGTGATCCGGATCGCGGAGTCGGTCTTGTTGACGTGCTGGCCGCCGGCGCCTGAGGCGCGGTAGGTGTCGACCTGCAGGTCGTCCTCATCGATTTCGATGTCGCCGACGTCGTCCACCATCGGCGACACCTCGACCCCGGCGAAGGAGGTCTGGCGCCGGTTGGCGGAGTCAAACGGGCTCAGGCGGACAAGCCTGTGGACGCCCTTCTCGGCGCCGTACAGACCGTATGCGTTCTCACCGTGGACGGCAAAGGTCGCGGATTTGATGCCGGCCTCCTCACCGGGTGAGGCCTCCAGCAGCTCGACCTTGAAACCGCGCTGCTCCGCCCAGCGCATCTGCATGCGCAGCACCATCTCAGCCCAGTCCTGGGCGTCGGTGCCGCCCGCCCCGGCGTTGACCGACACCAGCGCGTCACCGCCGTCATAGCGCCCGGAGAACAGCCGCTCTTCCTCCAGCGACTCGAGCCGGGCCTCCACGGAGGCGACCTGGTCCTGTAGCTCTGCTTCCAGGGAGGGGTCCTCGGCTGCCATCTCGGCCAGCGGCTCCAGATCACCGGCGTCGGACTCGAGCTTCTGGAAGGTCTCGAGCTTGCGTGAGGCGCGCGCGTGCTCGGCGCTGGTCTGAGCGGCCTGTTCCTGGTTGTCCCAGAAGCCCGGCTCTCCCATCTCGGATTCGAGCGCGGCTACGCGCTCTGTGAGCCCAGCCGGGTCAAAGATAGTCCGCAAGCAGATTTAGCTGCTCGCGGATGGCCGCGAGCCTCTGGTTCAGAGGCTCTGTGGATGGCGAGGTGCTCATAGCTGTGGCGAGGCTAGCATCGTCGGCGACATGCCCCCGCTGGATCCAGAGCTGCAGCTGCGCAGCCTCGACGTGAACGGAATCGAGCGCAGCTACTGGATCCCCGACCGGCGCGCACGCGGGGCCGACGTCGGCGTGATCTTCGCGCTGCACGCCGAGGGTGAGACCGGGCCCAAGCTCGCGCGACGGACCGAGCTCAGCCACAGAGCCCGGGAGGCCGGCTTCAACATCGTGTTCCCGGACGCGCTGGAGCGTGTCTGGGACGACCACGGGTCCGGGCGCCGCGATCGCGCTGATGACGACCACTTCATCAGGGCCCTTGTCGACAGCCTCCGCCGCCGCAACGAGTTCTCTGGCGCCGGCCCGTTTCTGGTCGGCTACGGCGAGAACGGCGCCTGCTTTGCGGAGCGGCTCGCGCGTGAGGGCGTCCACGAGTTGTCCGGCGCGCTGCTGATCGGCGGCACCGCGCGGGAGGCCAGCCGGGCCCTGACGCCGACCCCGGCCCGGCCGCTGCCCGTGGAGCTGGTCGATCCCCCGGCTCCCGGCCCGCGAAAACGGGGGCTGCGGGTGCGCCTGGCGCTGAAGGACTCGCGTGAGCACGCTTTGGTTGCTGCCGAGACGATCCGTGCCGACTGGGCGGGCGGCGGCGCGCTGCCGGCGCCGCTGCTCGAAATTTGTAACGCCGGGGGGTAAAACCTTGCCTCTCAACCCTCTATAGAGGGTGGGACATGGCGCTAATGACGGCTATAGCCGTCAAAACCCCCCAGCCTTCATCACGCGGGCGCAGCTCCACGCGCTGGGGTTCAGCGACCACGCGATCGCGCACCGTGTGCGCCGCGGCTCTCTGATCCGCGTCTACCGCGGCGTATACGCGATCGGCCACCTCCCCACCCAGCCGCTGGACCGCGCGCACGCCGCGCTGCTGGCGGTCGGCGAGCGCTCCGCGCTGAGCCACGCCTCCGC